>DAIDKM010000006.1 GCA_027450045.1 Paludibacter sp.
TCTTTGCCGACACTGGGCATTCATCATAGCAACAAGTACAATGCCTATTGCCTGGCCGACGACATTATGGAACCCTACCGCCCTTATGTGGATAACGTCGTATGCAGCATAGTAGAGAGCGGTTATTCTTATCAGGAATTGACCAAAACATGGAAAGAAAAGTTACTGCAAATACCCACATTCGATGTGTTTATTGATGGCGAACGCAGTCCGTTAATGGTAGGTGTCCAACACACAACCGCTTCGCTTTATAAATGTTTTAGTGGTGAAGGAAGAAAAATAAGCTATCCAACGATGGATTAAATACAGGAATACCTTGGATAGGTTTAACGAATATAGAATCATGTGGGTGATGGTTTTTTTCGATTTGCCGACAGAGACAAAAAAAGACCGCAAAATCTATACGGATTTTCGAAAGAAAATGATGAAAGACGGCTTTGCCATGTTTCAGTTTTCCATCTATCTACGCCATTGTCCAAGCCGTGAGAATGCAGATGTTCACATAAAACGGGTCAAGGCCTCATTGCCTGAAAAAGGAAATATTGGTATCCTCACAATTACCGATAAACAGTTTGGGATGATGGAGCTGTTTCAGGGTAAAACAGTGAAAGCCGTGGATGCGCCCTACCAACAATTAGAGTTGTTTTGAACCCCGAACTACGGCGGTATAGCCAAACCTTGTTTCAGTGATGGTTACATTGATTCGTGGGAGCGTGGCATTATTTGAATTTTATTGGAATGCAAGGAAACTGGTTTCAAAACGCCGAAATGGTCTGATAATAATATTCTCCTACTTGCTTTTCCCGGAGTTTCACACCTTGTAAATGAGGGTATAACCGTAAATAATGAGGGTTTTATCAGTAAGAGTAATGCTACACAACTAAGAGCCGAGCGACAGTTGCCAACTACTATGCAAAATTAAATTGGTTTTATGAGCAGTTACCTCCACCTGAACAGCTATCCTGTACGCGAAGGTGTAGGAAAAATAAGCAAAGAACGGGCTGATGAAAAAGCTTTGCGCGAGCACTTAAAATCCCGGGAAATTCAAGGCCATAATTACGAAAGCGACATCGAGAAAATGCTCAAAACCATTGATAAGAAATGGAACAAAAAATGAACAACATGGATGAATTAATACAACAGCTTAACCCATGATTATGCAACCGAATACCTATCGCAACAACAATTCGACAGCCTAAATGCCGATGCCGTTGAAATTATAAAACTAATCACCAGCATCATCAAAACCGCCAAATCAAACCTTAACCATTAACCATTGATCATTAACCATTAACCATTAACCATTAAATCTCATGTCCGAATCTCTTTTTCTCAACACCCTCGCTTTCGAGTTTCCCACTGAACCCAAGATCTTCTATTTCTCACTTACCGACCGGGAAGATAAGTCACTCACCAAACTCAGCCACCAATTATTCCCGAACAACATCAACGATATTTTTCCCGAAATAACCAATGGAGACACCCTATACACCTCCTTTGGTCGGGAATTAGAAGGCCTTATCCTTCTTGAAATAAACTTCGCCACCGAAAACTTTGCCCTTATCAAACGCTATTACAACCGAGAAATAAGGCATTATTTTACAAAAATGGATAAGCTCGTAGAGCCTACATTTATCAAGGACAACCAAATCTGGTTGCGCAATACCCGCGATAAAGTACCTAAAGGTTGCGCCCTTTATGATAAATACACCTTAAAAGTCAACTTCAACCATTTTACAAACACGCCCGAATTGGTTCTGTCGTATGATCGCAAGGCGAAAGTATTGGTGAAATCTGTCGCCGCTTTCTTATCCGATGAAGAAACAGCTACAGCCGACCTGTTCAATAGAGTAGTCCATGTAGAATATTTTCAGCATGAAAACAAGAAAATAACAAAGAGTTGGATTACAAAGTACAAATACCTTCAAGAAAAAGAGGACATTGATTACAACCATGTATATCCCATTGTTGGCAGAAAATTAACCGCTTTCCTGGGTATTGACGATGACGAAGACGAACTGTCCAATGTTTTTAAACCCACAAACCGCTATACCAAATATTTGAGTAAGATAACTGGTTTTTATAATCAGTTTCTGAACAATGATGATTTCCGTAAAGTGATTCCTGTTTCAGAAAAGGGGTTCGACCAAGCGCACGTGTTGCAAATCGGCCAGACATCCTCCCAAAGCAAGAGGCTTATTTTTGGGAAAAAACAAACCGATGTCATTCCACAACGAGGCGTAAATCATGGACCTTTCAAACGAGCTGACCACAACAATATCCAACTCCTTTTTATCACATATAAAGAACATGTGATACACACAAATAATCTTTCAGGTTATCTGAAACAAGGATATAAGATATTCAAAGGCTTGATGCAATACACAAATGTTCCCATCTCAAATGCTCCAAAAGGGTTCAGTATTGCATTCTCTGATTTACAGAATCCTCTTCCCGAAATAGAATTGGCTCTCGAAAACAAAGAATGGGATCCCAATGTAAAATACATTGCCATATACCTCACACCCATTGGTAAATACGCACAAGACAAGGAGCAACGTAAAATCTATTATCAAGTCAAAGAGAAACTGTTGATGCGTAACATCACATCGCAATGTATCGAATCCGACAAGATGATAAAGGTACTCGATGATGACAAAAAAATTAATATGAACGGCTATGCCAAAAGCAACTTTGCTTATACCCTGCAAAATATAGCCATTGCCATAAACGCCAAACTGGGGGGTATTCCGTGGCGTATCGATATCCCTTTACAAAAAGAGTTAGTCGTGGGTGTTGGCGCGTTCAAAAATATTGACACTGACATTCAGTATATTGGTTCAGCTTTTTCGTTCGACAATAACGGAGCGTTCAACTCTTTCGACTACTTCCACAAAGACCAGACATCCGAACTCGCCGGCTCTATTGAAGAAGCAATCATTCGATATGCCAGTATAAACGAAAAACCCAATCGGCTCATAATCCATTTTTATAAAGAGATGAGCGAAAATGAAATTCAACCTATTGAAAACGCGTTGCATAATTTAGGACTTGACATCCCTGTGTATGTCGTTACAATCAATAAAACCGAATCCGAAGACTTTGTCGTTTTCGATGAAAACTCTAAAGAACGGATGCCTTACAGTGGCAGGTATATCAATCTTGGTAACAAAACCTATTTGCTTTGCAATAATACACGGTACGAAGGAGACAATTTTAAATTCAATGCAATGGACGGTTTTCCATTCCCTGTAAAACTCAAGATAGATTGTCCGTCAGACACCACCCGTCCAATCGACACAAAAATCATTAAGGAATTAATCGATCAGGTCTATCAATTCTCCCGTATCTATTGGAAATCCGTCAAGCAACAAAACCTGCCCGTAACCATTAAATACCCCGAAATGGTGGCACAAATCGCGCCCCATTTCACCAATGGCAACATCCCGACAAACATTGGAAATGATAACCTCTGGTTTCTATAATGAACTAAATCCCCATTCCCTAAAAGTGAAGATTTTGGGGACACAGAGGAAACAGCGGATATGGAAATACCCAATTTCCTCCAATTCCCCAATTTCCTCCATTTCTTATAAAGTTAAAATCCTATTGAAGACACATAACTAATCTTTCAAAGCAATGATAAATAATTCAACTTTCGCATGTGTATTTTGCTGAATTGCTGTAATATATAAATTTATATCATATCTCTCAAAAACTATTTTCCCTATTTCCTTCTCCCAAAATACAAATTCCTATTTCCTTCTCCAAAAAATTAAATTCCTTTTTCCTTCTCCATTTGGAGAAGGTGCCCGTAAGGGCGGATGAGGTCGAGAAGGTGCCCGTAAGGGCGGATGAGGTCGAGAAGGTGCCCGCAAGGGCGGATGAGATCAGAAAGATTTAATTTTAATAGCTCTCAATGAAATTGGGGGAGTAAAAATAACCGGAATACCTACAGATTAAAAAGGATACCCTATGGCAATATTCAACACCAGGTTATTGCTTCTCCATTCAGGGCTTGCAAAATCTATCTGATTTATCACCCAGCGATGATTATTTTCTAACCAGGGTTTCCGTAATGGCATGGCTAAATCGAACCGCAACACAAAAAACGAAACATCAAATCTCAATCCTGCTCCTGCTCCTACTGCCATTTCATTCATAAAAGTTCCAATTTTAAATGGAGTTCCAATGTTGTCGGGATTGGATTTTTGCAACCAGACATTTCCGGCATCTACAAACAAAGCCCCTTTTAAAAAGCGATATATTCCAAAGCGATATTCTCCATTCATTTCCAATTTTATATCGCCACCCAATTGCAAGAAACCATTATTATTCACCGTCTGATGATAGGTGCCGGGGCCAAGTGAATTAATTTGAAAAGCCCTGATGCTATTAGGTCCACCACTGAAAAACTGCTTGCTATAAGGCAACGTGGATGAATTTCCATAAGAATACGCATCGCCCGCAAAAAACCGAAACGCCAGTTTATTATCTTTCGTAAAATTGTAATAGGCACGCCCATCTACACTCAATTTTGCGAATTGGGAATAGACAGAGCCAACAATCTTTGAAGGATTATCGGGCGATGGCTTATGACCTGCAATCAATTCAGCCAATGAAAGAAGATTTCCTGCCGTTTCCGCTGTGAAATGGAAATAATATTGCAGCTTTTTCCCTTGAATAACCTGTTCGTTATAGGTAAATGAATAATTTCCCCCGACAATAAATTGTTCTTCATAGCTTTTTTTCAAAAAAGGATTGGCATCCAACAAGGCTATAAATGCCGGCGATTGGTTCCCAAGAGAAGTGTAACTTATGCTTACCGGGGTTAATTCATTTTCTGTAAGGAGATTCTCTTTCCACTTAAATCCATATCCAAACTGAAAAGTATTCATATCAAAGTAGTTGATTCGTTGCAAAAAATTGTACGAAAGGGTGAAATTGGTTTTTGGAATATAAATACTGTTTGATGGTTTTATCTCAAAAGGAGTTATAAATCGGGGAAAAGTCAATTCAACCTGTGGGTTAAGGGAATAAGAGAATGAATTATTATGTTGCCCCAATTGTGCTTCGAAAGATCCGGCCATCGTCAGATTCAAAAGTTCAGCGCCTTTAAACGCGTTTCTGTTCAACATGCTCAGATTTATGCGTGGGCCGGTATAATTATTTGATTTAGAAATTAAATCAAGTTCAGCCTGAAAGGTGTGATTCGTCATAGGCGTCATTAAAATGGTGGCATCCAAATAACCACGTGCAGCCGTATCGCTTTTGGTAAAGTTCACTTGTACAAATTTGAAAGTACCCATAGACATCAATCGATTCAACGTAATATCATAATTTGCACTCGAATAGATTGCATCTTTATGCAGATAAACCGATCTCAAAATTACTTTCGGGTGGATGTTCATATCGGATTTCTTTCCCAAAAACAGCACGTTTTGATACATAATAGTGTCTTGGCTACTATCACGAACTCCATTTCTCAACGAATAATTTTGATCGATAAACACATTATGAATGCGGTAAACAGTCACTGCACTGACAGGAATACTATCTTTCAACGTAAGTTTCAATGAAATGGTGTGATTTGCAGCAGAAGTATCGGCTTTAAAAAGCAAATAATCGGGATTGAAATAAAAATAGCCTTTGTTTTTTAATAAAGCATCAATGCGTATCCTTTCCGCTTTTAGTTTATCAAGACTGTAATCTTCGCCTGTTTTTATCAGTGAATGATCTTTATCGGAAACGATCAAATGACGTAAACTATCATCTGCAATGTCGTAAGCAATCCCTTTCACCGTGTAAGGTTTCTGCACGTAGCTGCTGTAAATAACGCTGGCTCTACGCTTCTTTTCAACTATTTTGAACTCCGTATGACTATCGAAATATCCCATATTGAATAATTTTGCATCAATCACCGAAGCAGTAGCTGCCGGATTGACACTACTCATCAATACCGGCGCTTCCCCAGTTTTCTTAAGCCATTTTTTAAATTTGCTTTTGGGATTTTCTCCGGCAATCAGGTATAGCCACAATTGAGGTTGCAATCCTAAATAACTTTTATTTGGAAGAGGACGAACAGAAGCCTGAGCAGCAGTTTTAATCGTTCCTTTATCAACTTTATCGGTTGAAACAATCTTTATTTGAGCGCCGGTATAAAGCGTATCGCCGGCGGAAAGATGCTTTGTAACGTTACATGCTGCCAGAAGCAGAACGATAAGGAGTAGAAAATATTTAGTTGAATTCATAATTCACAATTCATAACGCCACAAAGTCACTAAGTAGAGATAATCACGAAACACGACATTATATGGTTCTTATTACTTAGCTGTTTGCTTTTTCGGTTTTAGAAAAAAATCTTTCCATTTATTGAAATCACGTATGTAAACTGCTCCGACTCCGGTTTCAATTAGTTGGCCATCGATAGGATCTTCGTACAGATTATGTCTGAACCCTTTTAAAAGATAACGACCATCTTTGGTCAATTTGTATTCTATTGTAATATCACTTGTCACGTTACTTGCTGAATTTTGTTTTGCAGCTGCCCCTTCTACATCCACAGAGCCTCCAAGTTGTACCGTTAACCGGTCATTGAAGAGTTGCTTCTTCAACCCTATTTCCACTTGGGTTCTTCCTTGTGCTTGTGCTGTTTGATAATCATTATACGATTGAATATCAAAGTTCAATCCTACCCCCGGTATTAATTTTGAACTCAACTGATTTAATTGAGTTGATAAAAAATTAGCAACCGTTGAACGAATCAGGGTGGAAGTCTGACCTGTTTCAGTTTGCAACGGATTGTCCTGAAGAAATCTTCCCAAAACCAGTAAAGCTAAGACCTGTTTATTTAATGATGACGGGTCTTCATTCAGCATGTTCAGTTTTTGATTGACAGCTCCTCCCAAAATTCCTTTATCTTCGGGTGATAATTGTATTTCAAAACTGATTTCCGGTTTTAAAATGGCTCCCCGCAAGTGCAATAGTAACAGAAATGGATACGTTTGTTTATATCCGCTTTGATCGGCAGTACTTAATCCCGCCATTTGATTCGCCAACAGATCATAGGGTGCAGCACGAACCGAATAACTGGCATTGATAGCTATTTGAGCATCCATCGGATCGCCATTCCAGGTAATTGTACTTCCGGCAATTATGTTGAATTTCCGTTTTATAACAGATTCAAGCGACATCATATAGCTTCCATTATTCAAATTGTATGCTCCTGTCAGACTCATTTTACCACTATGATCCATCGTAAAACTTAATGCGGCATCTCCTCTGACTACCAATGAATCAGTGGAAGTGGGATCCATCAATAAACGCAATGTAGCTTCTTTATCAATTTGAATAAAAGAGGAAAGGACAAAGCCTGAAAAACGTGATTTTTCAATCACTTTTTTATCTGTCTTGTATAATATCGAATTGAGATTCTGTTTTGAACTAAATTCAACAACCCCTTCTCCTTTGTCGGTAGTAAGCTTGTCTTCGGGAACCGCGAAAGTAAAGTTTGAACCTTTTTTTATTTTCAGTTTTGCATTTACTATGGGCAATGACATAGGCCCTTTTACATCAATTTTACTATCGATAATCATCCGCCCGTAAAACTCTTTGTTCTCTTTAGCCGTAGTATTGAAAAGCAAAAAATCGTTTGTATTGATTTGCAACCCGAAATTAAAATGGGAGAATTGTTTCATTTTAACCATGCCGTCAATGACAGCTTTGTGTTGATTGGCATCCAACAATGTAAATGTATTAAAATAGATTCCATCCGTTTTTAATTGAACGGTTTCATGTTTTAATTCATATCGGTTATTGAAATAAGCAGGATTCAAAAAGACATTATTGAAGGTAAGTTCCCCCGTTATTTCAGGTGCATTGGTCATTCCGGACAGTAAAATGTTTCCATTTACTGTTCCGGAGGCATCTGAGATTTGTCCCATCGAAAAAACCTGAACAGTTTTCATCGAAAGCGATTGAATATTCGTTTTAATATTCAATGAATGAATGCCGCCATTCGGTATAAAATAACCGGTTGCTGTCAGGTTGTTATTAGCTCCCGATAATGTTGCATTTATATTAAACCGCTCTGCTGTAGGATTTCCGGCTTCCAAAGCTAAATTTCCAATGGGCACATCGCGAACAAACAAGTTGGTTATGGTTGCATCGGCAATGATTCCATACGAGTTATTGATTCTTTTCAACAAGACATTTCCATCCACACTTCCTTTCACTAAGCTGCTGTCTTTTTCTACAATTTCGGAAATGTCTTCCAGTTTAAAATTTTTGATGGCAATATTCAAATCATCATGAAAGGTATCATGTACTGAAGCTATATTCAATTGGCTTTGAACATTATTCAAGAAAAGATGATGAATCAAAAATCCCTGTTTTCCAAATTCAACATAATTATCGGCGGCAATACTCCAACGGTTATTCATCAGATAAAACTCTTTGGGATCAATCGTAAGTTTGTAGTTGGTTTTATCTTTCACAATCTGAGTCCGAATTACCAGCTTTTTATTTTTGTTGTTATCAATCGATGATAAATTGGCCATTATTTTATTGTCAGCCATTTTACCATCAAACAACACGTTGGAAAAATTGATTTGCGCGTTAGAAATGCCGGAACTTGAAATGCTGTAATTCAATGCCGTAGAATCTGCGTTCACGTTCATCGAAAGATCATTGATTTCGGTAGCGCCATAGACAATCCTTTTCATATTGGCATGTAGTTTCAATTCGTTTTTCCGACTGTCAAAACTGCCGGTAATCATACCGGGTTCAAAGTCTTTCAATTGAGGTAAAAGCACTTCCGACCAAACAGGATGATTGTGAAGTTGTATCTCAAAATTAAAATTTGAAGGTGCGCCTGGGTTCTTTTGTGGTTTGGTATCCGTAAAAGGAAAATACGAATCGATGTATTGAGTCAGTACGGTTGGGAGTGAAGCCGGTGAAAGAGTACCGTTGTACTTTAAATCGATAAGTGCACTGCTAAAATTAAATTCACGCTTATTCGGTTGGTTTATAGAGGCAACTAACACAGAATCGAGCACCTGTTTCTTGCCGTTATGCACCAGTACCAAATTCATAATTCGGGCAGTTCCATTTAATTTGTCAACCGTCCCTCCTTTTAAATCGACGGTTGCATTCATTCCTATTCGCAGATCATCGTTGCTGATATGCAGTTTTTGAAGATCGGCTCCCTGAACATTCAACTGAAACTGATATTGTTCCTGATTGGGAGTCATATTCACAAGGCCATTAAAATTCATCACAGCATTTTTGTCATTCAAATTTATTTTCCCTGTAAATTCCCGACCCCTGACAGCTCCATCGACCAATAAATTATGATACACATAGTTGTTCAGGTAAATCTGCGAAACATCCACTTTTAGCTGCGCCTTCATTGTTTTTGCATCCAATCCCTGTCCATCAACCTGAGCTGTCATCGATACAGGACCATACATGGTTTTGTTTTTCAGCAAACTTCCCATATCGAAATCAACAAGTTGCATGTTACCGCTAAAATGATTCAGTGAATCGATTGTTGCCACAAGATTAGCGTTACCATAACTGCTGTTCATGCCCAGTGTTGTTTCAAATGCCGTTATTTTTCCCTTAAAATGAATACGCAACGTGATATCCTCCGGCAAATTTATACTTGATGGAATAGCTGAACCGGCCATCATTTCTAAATCTTGTTTGCCCGAAACAAGTTTCATATTGGGGAAAACAAAATAAGCAGTCTGAACATTGGGCAACCCGACGATAGTAAAATCCGTTTTCAAAACCGTTTTTTCACCGGTACGTATCCTCAGATTTTTTCCTTTCAGGTTGTTTACACGCCCGTTTACCTGACCGGAGATGGTGGTGATGTTCGTCTTGTTTTTGAAGAATGCCTGCGAGCCAAGTTGCGGATTAAAATAGAGTATATCAGAGTTTTTGAAACCGGCTTTTTTCAATTTGATATTCAACATCACGAGTGGCAACGAGCTTTTCAACGATTGCAAGGAAGCATACCGAATATTCACATCACCGTCTATATACGAATTCGACGTGTTAGCTTTCAGGTTTTTAGCCGTAATGGAATGATTATCCATACTAAAATCCATTTCAAATCGGGTTATAGCAAAGTTGTTTTGATCGATGGCGCTGAATTTATTAACCGAAACTTTTGTCAGATTGGTTGAGTAGTATAAATCTTTAGCTGCAAGTGTAACATGCTTATACGTGAGGTTGGAAGCATCAAAAGTTGTTGTAGTTTTCGGTTTGTTTCCGACTTGATATGCAAGCGTGTTATTTTCCAAACCGATTTGATGAATGGTAACTTTCCAATCATTTGGCGAAGCTGAAACAGGCGTTGAAACCGGTGATCCGGTGAGAATATCAGCGCTTGCAAGGTATCGAATTGCACTTTCAGCCAACGTGATTTTGTCTAATGTTAGCAGATCATGTTGCAAATCGATTGAACCGTTTCTCAATTCTAACTGCTTTATGAAAGCAAATACAGATTGCTTTTGCATGGCATCGTCAAAAGTTACGGTTGAACTTTTAATCTGAATCTTTTTGGCAGAGATTTTTGGGAAAGCATTGTTGGCCTTTTTAATCGTTGGCTTTCCTGATTCGTTTATCTGCACGTTGGCTTTTAATTTCTCAACCGACAAATCGTTAATCTCAAACATGGAATTCGGTAGGTCGATCTTATCCATCTTCAGATTTAACTTTCCGAGCGTTGCAAACACATGCATTCCTCCATATTCATCATCGTAACGGAGACGAATATTTCTCAAACTCACCTTATCAATCGTAATTTTCCACTTTGAAGGCCTCTTTGCTTTCGTTGTCGTACCGGCAAAGGCAGCTATCAAAAAATTATAATTGAACAATGAATCCGTTTTTGTGTTATACACGTTCAAATTCATATCTTTAACGGCAAATGAATTTACATTGATCTTATTGAACAGTAAATCGTAGAGCGCAATGTTTACGCTTACTTTACCCGCATAAACCAACGTGTCTTTTTTCAAATCTTCCAGATAGAGACCTTCGATAACAACCGATTTAGGAAAAGAGATACTGACATTTCTGATTTCAACCCGTGTATGCGTTTTGTTGCCAACAAAGCTGGTAGCTGCACGCACAATCTTGTTTTGTACAGCCGGAATCTGAATAATGCCTGCAATCATCAGAAACAAAAGCACAAAAATAACAACCACCCATAAGATAGCTTTGAAAGTCTTCTTTAAAATGGGAAGCGCTTTATTCATTTTAAATGCTGATTATCACCATCAGACAAATAAGACAAGAAGTCGGTTGATCGTGATTATTTTTGTTGAAAACAAAGATAAGGAGGATATAGAAGATCGGTGTTACACAAAATTGAGAATAACTTACATGATTCTCACTTTTTGGAAGGAGAAAACGGGTACTGCATTCTTTGAAATCCTTATTATTCTTCTGCTTATATGCAGGAACGGAAGGTAATGAATCGGGCAGATGCAAGCTTACACCATTCCAGATAATCTGGCGGTGGCAATAGGTATTTAAATAGTAGTATAAAGCGGACGCGATACCGCTGCTATTCTTTTAATAGAAATCCTGATGCAATGAAAATTATCCCCAAGCGTCTATCTTATTCCTATTTTTCCTTTTATGTTTTCAATGATGCTTTGATCATCGGGCGTGATGATGAATTTCAATCCTTGCTTTGTCTCAATTAAAATCCTGTTTTTTCGCTGTGTAGCGTAAAGATTTACATTGCCGATTTTGGGATAATAGTATTTCCCGAAATAACCGAATAGTCCGCCGTTTCCGAACGTGCGTATGGCTCCTAACATTTCACTGTTTTCAACCGGTCTGATTACCTCTATGTCAGAGAGTTTTATTGTTTTGTTGTTTGCAGGCCGTACAATGATCAGGTTATTATTCTCCACCCTGTAATAGTGAGGGGCAAAAAGATAACAACCAAGCAGCAGCGCGATGAATAGCAAAAGCACACCGCCGTGTATCAGCATGGCAGTTGTGTTACCCTGCGAAAGCATCAGTACTTTTATGCTTCGGTATCCAAGAAACAAAAACAAAATGATTGTTCCGGCAGTAATTATTTTTGCTACCGTGTCAAGGGATGCTTTGTATTCCATAGCTTCTATTATTTAGTTGTTTGTTAATGTGGTTTCTGTGTTTCCATTCATGAAGTGGCTCGCCCATTCGTCCTGAGAGTTATATTTCTATTTTAATGAGACATTAAATCATTATCCAATTGCAATTTAACTAAGTATAGATTATGGCCGCCGGTTAACGTGCCAAACAGATTTGAACCTGTAAGACCCAATTGATAAATAGTGCCTTTATCATCCATACTGACGTCTTTCCCTGATGCGTCACACCCTTTATGGTCATCAATTAAGTTCTTTTCCCACAGTAAACTCCCGTCTTTTTTATACATCCTGATAAATGCTTGTGCCGGAGGTAAATTTAAAAGGCCGCTTACAAGAATTTTATCCGATATTTTATCATTCAAGGTAACGCTTCGAATGCCATCATGATTTTTTGTTCCAAACTGTTTGGTCCATAAAACCTCCCCTTTATGATTGATTTTTGTCAGGAAACAATCTCCTTCCCCTAATGGTTGACAACCTAGATTTCCGGAAGTTGTGCCACCTACATACATATTCTTATCTTTATCTACCTTTAAATCCATAGCAATATCAACACCTTCACTGCCGAATTGATTAAATCGCACAAGATTTCCTTCATCATTAAATTGCCCTGTGAATACATCGATAAGGCCTTTATTCTTTGCCCCAAGATCACCCCACGTCGAACCACATACATAAATGTTGGAATTGTTGTCTCCGGTTATGGCATAACTCTCGTCATCGCTTTCTGTGCCGAATTGATCGGTGAACAATTGATTACCATCACTATCTAATTTCATAATAAACCCATCGGATTTGCCAAAAGAAGATTTTCCCAATCTCCCTGTGGTCATGCCTGTTATATATACATATCCTTTATTGTCCACATAGATACCTTTTCCAATATCAGTGCTGTCGGTGCCAAATTGTTTTGACCATATCATCTGTCCATCAGGATTATATTTTACAACAAAAACATCTTCCTTTCCGAAGTTTTTATCTTTCAATGCACCGGTTGTAGAACCTGTAATATAAACACACCCTTTATTGTCAATTGCCGACCATTGAACGTTTTCATCTCCGCTTGTTCCAAATTGTTTTGACCATTTGATCTTTCCCAAACTATCAATTTTAATAATAAATCCATCGTTTTGGCCAAGATTTTTACTTTCCATATCACCCGTTGTTTTGCCGGCTATATAAATATTTCCATTTTGATCAACAACATGGTTAAAAGCATATTCTTCCTTGTTAGTTCCAAATTGCTTTCCCCAGATAAAATGAATCTGAGATTGCGAATTAAATATCGGAGTTGACAATAAGACCACAACAATCATTGCACTTTTATAGATAAATGTTTTCATAGATGTACTCCCCTCCATTTTGTTTGATTGTTTATAAGCTTAAAGCTTATACTTTGCTGCATATTTGAAATATATTCAGTTATTCAATCACAAAGTAACTTGTTTTTTCGAATAACATATCTTTATATTCCTTTCCGTCGTCGGATGGAAAGATTCACCGGGACGGGTAGTCTTCACTTTGTAATCTTCATACCTTTATTCCGGCTTTGCCCAAAAAATAGTTGGATTCGTTGTGGCGAAACTTTCATACGTGGATGATTTTCTGGTAATCTTTTGCTCTCGCTGTTTATTCCCTTTGTAATCAAGCGGGCATAAATAGAGGTATTTGAATATTTTCCCTTTCGCATAGGTTTCGTAATCATACTCGCTATTGATCGGACTTTCTAGCATATACAGATTCTTAGCCATGTAATGATAAAGATACGCATCTTTATCTTCCGTAAATTTACGGTTCCAGTTTGCTTCAGGACTAAGTATAAGAGGCTTCCCTTCAACAAGCCGTTCTCTTACTTCCTGAATACTTAGCAATGCCCCTTTCCGGTTCATGACGTACGCGTTAAACGTCGGGTCGAGCCATAACCATTTTTTTAGCGTAGCCGAATATGCAGTGACAATGACATGGCAATCCATATCAGTTGAATCTTTTGGCAAGCATCGAACATAACGGGATTTATACCCTAATGCCAAATAGCATTCATTTAAAACTACGGAGAGCCCCCAGCAGTTTAATCCACGTTTTTCGTTTTGACAAACTGGTATCATACTCATGGCATTCATTACCTTGGGGTTACGAATATTTCCATCATGTGGAATTAAGTAATGCACCCAATGAAGCACGTTTAATAGTCTTGATACGTCATTCCCAGTACCGGCAATCGAATCAAGCTTATAAGTATCTCTCAGTTTCTTTAGATTCGTATTATCACTTGATTGATAGGTAAACTTGACCTTCATCCTGTTATCCAGATCGTTGTATTTTGCTGATTTCTTTAGGGTGTTCAGATAAGCAAGCGAACAGGATTTCGCATATTTCAAACACGCTTTGAATCGTGATTCATTCCTGATAGAAACTAAATCAGGATCAGTCGATAGATGCTTATAATCGGAGTACTTAGACTTTTCTAAATATTTCAGAGCTTTCGCTTTATCTCCCAAAAGCGCATATAAACAAGCAAAGTTGTAATAATCATTCAGTAAGTGTGCTTGATACATCTTTCTGGAGTTATTGTCAAGCGCATTGTACTTTGCTAAAAAGGAATTCAGTGTGGCGTTAAATGCTACGGCATCTCTTTTTTCATACGCTTTTATCATGATACTATCTTGCATGGAAGCATATTTATCAAAATCGGAATGGACTTGAGATTTCAATGCTGAACCGGAACAAATCAATAAACACAACACTCCAATTTTGATTTTCATACGAATTTGTTTTATTCTTTATGCTATTAACACCCGGAGCTTATCCCGATCATCTGAACTCGTTTCATACTATTTAGTTTCCATGTAACATGCTTCCTGAACCTTGATCTCAGGTATTCTCTTAGTCAGTATGCGATTTTATTAGCCAAAGGTCACTATTATTTTTTTAACTTCCAAATAGTTGAATCGCTTTTTTTGTTTCAAACTGCACTTTTTTGAAAAAGAGACTTCAATAAAGGCAAAAGAAGCATTTCACGAGATAGAGATGGCTAATAGAGGTTGATCCATCACTGAACGCTCTCTGTTTTTAAGTCTTTCGCCTCAGAGAAACAAAAACATCGCGACGTGTAATACAGGAGTTTCATTCGATGTTGATTCGCTTTTTGCTCGCAGTTGATTCGTAGCTTGATTTAAGATTATGCTTATATAACACATAGATAATACTTATATAAGACTTATATAAGACTTATATAAATAGATATATTTTATCTATGTATTATGTATATGTTAGTATCAACTTTATAATATCTATACCTCAATGAAGCTACGAGTATGAAGCGAAAATGCACCGAATGAATAACGGTGTAGCAATGTATCATTGCTCTGAAGTCCGCTTGAACGTTCATTTATAGGAAACATACCGTATTCAGGGGTTATCGATAAAAATATCTTTTTCGTGATGACTCTCTTCGTCCCATTTTGTAGTACTTTTGTGTGGCATTCGTGTAAAACGAAGGGAAGGCACCCCATTTTGCGTTTCTCATATAGGTTGTCGAGATTATCAGAAAATGTGGGTTTTTATGGCATCGTAAATTTATAACTATTTGATATGCTTGATTTTTTCAATCAGTTACAGCATCAATTCATCTTGCCGTTGAGCAATCCGATTTTAATCTTTTCGTTGATTTTGTTTATCATCCTTTTGTCGCCTATTTTGCTCAAAAGGTTGCATATTCCCAGCATTATCGGTTTAATTATTTCAGGAGTCATTATCGGACCTCATGGACTGAATATTTTGAGTCAAAGTTCGGCAATTGATCTGTTTTCTACCATTGGATTGTTGTACATTATGTTTGTTGCCGGCCTTGAGTTGGATTTGAACGAATTCAAAGTAAACCGGCATAAGAGTGTGACGTTTGGTTTTTTGACCTTTATCCTGCCTTTATCCATTGGTTTTCCGGTTTGTTATTATGGGTTAGGGTACGATTTTAATGCCAGTTTTCTGACTGCGAGCATGTTTGCGACACATACGCTGCTAACATACCCCATTGTCAGTAAATTTGGATTAGTGAAGAACCAAGCTGTAGCAATCACCGTGGGAGGCACCATTCTGACGGATACCGCCGTACTGATTATTTTATCGATCATCAAAGAAAATCAACTTGGGGCGTTGAATCATGGCTTTTGGATTCGGATGGGCGTTTCAATGATTATTTTTTCAGCCATTCTTTTCATTGTGATTCCCCGTGTGGCAACTTGGTTTTTCCGCAAGTTAGAGAGTGAGAAATATGCTCACTATATTTTTGTGTTGTCCGTTGTCTTTTTTGCCGCTTTTCTTGCCTCAGTGGCCGGGCTTGAACCTATTATCGGAGCGTTTGCCGCCGGTATTGCTCTCAACCGGTTGGTGCCTCATTCGTCGGCCCTGATGAATCGGATTGATTTCATTGGAAATACGTTGTTTATCCCCTTCTTTTTGATTTCTGTCGGCATGTTGGTCGATATTCATGTAATCTTTTCAGGCCCGATGGCTATCATTATTGCGCTGACGCTTTCGGCAGTAGCTATTTCGGGTAAATGGCTGGCTGCCTGGTTTACACAACTTATTTTTCATTATTCCAAAAATCAACGGCAAATGATTTTCGGATTGAGCAGTGCACATGCTGCAGCCACATTAGCCGTTATCATTGTTGGTTATCAGGCGGGGATTATAGATCAAAATATCCTGAACGGAACCATCATTTTGATTCTGATTACATCGATCGTGGCATCGTTTGCTACTGAGCAAGCGTCTAAGCGTCTTGTCATTAGTGGTGAATCAGACCAGTTGGATGAAGTTTCGTTGGAAGGAATGAAAAGCGAGCACATTCTGTTGCCGGTTGCCAATGTAGACAATATGAACAAATTGCTCGAATTTGTTGTTCTTATCAAAGACAAGAAATCAGTCCATCCTGTGTCTGTTCTTTCGGTGGTTCCCAATAACAACGAGGCTGAAATCAATATGCTCAAATCGAAGAAGATGCTGGAAGAGTATGTGAAACAAGCTTCTGCCGCTGAAATTAGGACCAATGTCATTGCCACCATTGATCTTCATGCGTTGAGTGGTATTGCCCGCATTGCCCGCGAAATTATGGCGGATATCATTGTGGTGGGATGGCCACAACGTTCGGGTTTCTTTGCAAAATTTATGGGCGAAAAAACGGAAAACCTGATCAATTATACGGATAAAAATGTGTTTGTCTGCCAATTTGTGCATCCATTGATTATTCACAAAAGAATGGCACTTTTGGTGCCACCGTTGGCAGAACTGGAAAGCGGATTTGAGTTGTGGGTAAAGAAAGTGAGTGTCATGGCCAATGAATTGACGGTGCCGGTTGATTTCTATGGAGATGAAAAAACGTATGATGCCTTTCATAAACTATTGAAAAACAGAAGCGAACATATACTGATTTCGTTTCATGCTTTTGAGGATTGGGAAGATTTTCTCGTATTAAGCCGGCATATTAAGGAAGATGATTTATTGGTATTGGTAGCCGCCCGTAAAGGATCCGTTTCTTATCTCTCTTTTTTAGATACGATTGTGATGAAAATCAATAAGTATTTTCAAATAAACAGCAAATTAATCATTTACCCACAACAATATGATCGTTCTGATAAGTTGGAAAGTTATGAAGAAGTTTCGTCAGAACCGTTAGTCAAAAGTATGGAAGCCTTCGAGAAATTAGGAAGGGGAATTGGAACGCTATTGAAAAAAGGCAAAGAATAGGGATTTTAGCGTGATAACCGATCAGATGATTCAAAATCATCCGATCAAGATAGAACTATAAATTAAACAAACTATGCAACTTGAATTTCTTATAGGATCATTGTTTTTACTGGTTATGAGCGCTTTTGCTCAAAGTGAGACGCCAGTGGATACGTTGAAGGAGATCCACAATCCGGCACAGTATATTCATTTGACGCCCGAAGAAGCGCAAGTGATGCTGCATCGCGGGACGGAAGCTCCTTTCGTGGGACAATATGATACCACTACACAACGAGGCACCTATTACTGCAAAAGATGCCATGCCCCGTTGTTCCGTTCATCGGATAAATTTGCCTCTTCATGTGGCTGGCCTTCGTTTGACGACGCCTTTAAAGGCGCTTTGAAATTTCAGCTTGATCCCGATGGAAAACGCATTGAGGTCACTTGTGCCAATTGCGGGGCGCATCTGGGTCATCTTTTCATGAATGAAGGATTTACTCCCAAGGAAAAGCGTTATTGTATCAATTCGATTGCCATGGTGTTTGTGCCAGATGTCAGGCCAATGTTGAAAACAGCCTATTTTGCAGAAGGTTGTTTTTGGGGAGCCCAGTATTATTTTTCGCAAGAAAAAGGAGTGGTAAAAACAACTGTCGGATACATGGGCGGGCATGTGAAAAACCCTACGTATGAAGAAGTAAGCGCTCATAAAACAGGCGATTTTGAAACCACCAAGGTGGTGTATGATCCGCGTGTCACTTCGTACGATGCGTTGGTGAGACTCTTTTTTGAAACACATGATTTCACCCAAACAAATGGACAGGGTGTGGATATCGGGCCGCAATACCGTTCGGTGATTTTTTATTCTTCACCCGAACAAAAAGCCATTGCTGAAAAATACATCCATTTATTGACCATCAAAGGCAACACGGTGGCCACGATGTTGATTCCGGCTTCTACGTTTTGGAAAGCGGAAGCTTATCATCAAAACTATTATGAAGTGCAGGGTGTCATGCCTGACTGCCATCGCAGGAATGATGCTCTTTTTAAGTAAACACGGGCATGTTCGTGAAACAAGAATAAGACCGGGATTGACATGCAAAAACCGGTCAGAGACAGCTTAATTATTTTACCTATGAAGATTCAATTTTTTGGCGCTGCCCGCGAAGTGACCGGCAGCAAACACTTGATTACAACCAACGAAGGGAAGCGCATTTTGCTCGATTGCGGCATGTTTCAGGGCAAAGGGATGGAAACTGATGCGATGAACCGTGATTTGGGCTTCGATCCGTCCACCATCGATCACATCATTTTATCCCATGCTCACATTGATCATTCGGGATTGATCCCGTATGCCTATAAGCTGGGATTTCGCGGTTCGGTGATTTGTACCAATGCCACACGCGATTTGTGTTCCATTATGCTGATTGATAGCGCCCATATTCAAGAGTTGGATGTGAAATGGTTTAATAAAAAACGCGAACGCCAAGAGTTGAATCCTGTTGAACCGATTTATGATCAGACAGATGCTGAAAAGTGCATGGAGCTTTTTATCGGCGTTCCAAGTGAACGTCGCTTCTACATCAACGATAAGATCAATGTGAAGTTTACCAATACCGGACATTTGCTTGGCGGTGGTGTGGTCAATTTGGAAATCAATGAGAATGGAAAAAAAATCCATGTAGCTTACACCGGTGACATCGGGCGTCAGCATAATCGGCTTTTGCGTTCTCCCGATCCATTTCCACAATGCGATTACCTGATTACTGAATCAACCTACGGAAACAGGCTGCACCCTGCTGAAAGCGAAACATCCGGCGATTTGTTGCGAGTCATTAACGAGACGTGTGTAGAACGTGGCGGTAAAGTGATTATCCCGTCTTTTGCCATTGGCCGTACACAAGAAATAGTTTACATCTTGGATAAATTTTATAATGAAGGAAAATTGCCGAAGATTGATGTGTATGTTGATAGCCCTTTGGCAGTCAATGCTACCGATATTTACCGGTTACATCCGGAATGTATGAATGATGACGTGAAACACACTATTGCATACGATCCAGATCCGTTTGGATTTAACGGCTTACACTACATAAAGAATGTGGAAGATTCCAAGAAACTGAATGATCTGAAGAAGCCGTGCATCATCATTTCGGCATCGGGCATGATGGAAGCCGGTCGCATCAAACATCATGTGGCCAATAATATAGAAGATCCTAAAAACACCATTCTGATCGTTGGCTATTGTACGCCTTCGTCACTTGGCGCGCGCATTCAAACAGGAGTAAAAGAGATTTCAATTTTTGGCGAAAGACACCCTATCAATGCACATATCGAAAAAATAGAATCATTGTCAGGACACGGAGATTACAACGAAATGAAACAGTTCCTGAGTTGTCAGAATCCGCAAAAGATTAAGAAAACGTTTTTAGTACACGGTGAATATGCAACGCAGCAATTTTATGAAAAAGAGTTAGAGAAAGTGGGCTTTCATGATATTCAAATTCCACAAAAAGGAGAAGCTGTGGAAATTGATTGACAAGAAGGGAGTCGTTTTCAATGATTTTTTACAAGCAGAAGTGTCTCAAATAGATATTTCTGCTTGTTTGTTTTCCATCAATCTTTTTGAGAAGTCAGAAAAGAGGAAAACTGGTTGAATGTCCAACGAAAAGCAGCATCCACCTTCTCGCGCACGGTTTCATTCAGCAAGAAAGGCGTTTCGTGGGTGTATGCATAATCAAAATCAGCGATAGTGACTTTGGTTGGAATTTTATGCGAAGCTCCCTGTAGCGTGCTGACGACA
Organism: Paludibacter sp.; assembly: GCA_027450045.1. Lineage (GTDB taxonomy): Bacteria > Bacteroidota > Bacteroidia > Bacteroidales > Paludibacteraceae > Microbacter. The sequence continues at coordinate 20,686 of DAIDKM010000006.1, forward strand.
TCATAAGAAGGTATCACTCTGTCATTTTCTAATATTATGGCGAATATGTCTTTGCTGTACTGTTGAAAAAGCGCTTCCCGTTTCAATCTGTTATACTTAAAATTCAACATCATACGGAAAGATTGTCCCTCGGGATGTTCTTCCATGAAATGATGAAACCTCTTCTCGTGTTGAAGATGGCTCTCAAAATGTTCGATCAGATAGGAATATAGCGCTAAATTGGCTTCGCTGTCAATGATGGTTTTTGATACAGGAGTCAATCGGTTAAAAGTAGCCCCACCACAAAAAGCACACAGTTTCGCGTTGGTAAAATAGCCTTGAGGATTCGTAATCTTCACTATTTCTGCTAAAAAAGTACCTATGGAGTAGGTGAAGAAATGAAATTGCGTGCCCGGTGCAATCGGAGGAAAGAATCCTTCATGACATTGACGGACGAATTGCACCACGTCGTAATAAGTTTGTAGACCAGACCAGATAAGTCGTTGTGGTTTAGCCTGAAGGCGAGCGCTAATGGCTACATTGGAGAATGAAGATGCTAATAAATCAGGAAATTCTTGCTGCCGTTCGCGGCTAATGACGTGCATGAGACGTTTGTCGCTCCATGCGGGCAAAGCGCGATTCATGTGAAAGGCGATGGGGAAAAGCACTACACATTGATGGGTTTGTTTGGCAAGTTGATATGCCCAGGGGAAGTATTTATCCCACGATTTTTCGTTGAATCCATGCATCAACAGAATGGCGTCAGTGTTGCTTTTCTGATGTTTTGGAACAAAAATATGAATCAGAAAACGTTTGTTTTCATTCACTTCAGAATCAATTACATCCAACCCTTCTTCAGGATGTTTCAGTGCTGTATGAAATATTTCATCGCAAAACTCAAGTTGGTGTTCTTTGCAGTGTAAATAGGGATGCCCTTGTAAGATTTCACAATTTTCAGATTCAAACAAATGGTTGCGAACCGACACTTCACTGTCTATCTCAATCTCCAAGACATTGGTCGATACTTTGTTTTTAAGTAACGAATAAAGTTCAATGTAGTCCATATTCATTGAGATACATTTAATTAGAAGAATTTGCACTAACCCCGATGAACATTATAAGTTCAACTTACCGAAGTGTTACATTTGAGTACAAAGATAGAGATATTTTCATCTCATACTCTTTGCAAAACCTCACTTTTTGACCATTCAAAAGGCATATTCGGAAATCCAGAAAAAGCATTTGGCCGGCTGCTCATTGACTGTGTTCATGGAATGTTTCAAAGGCAAGTCATAAGGATTTTTCATTGAGTGGAAAAATAGTGCTATCTTTGCATGTAGATACGCTTTGAACTGGTTTGTAAGATGAATATATAATGAGTTGGTAATGAAGAAGGAACAAGAAGATGTGCACTCTGATTCATCTCATGCTTTCATGCTTCGTTTACAGGCAACTTTTAACCGCATTTGGCTAAGCATAAAAGCCTTTTTTAATGCGTTTCGTTTTAAATACCGCTTGTTGATTGTTAGTGAAAGTACCCTTGAGGAAGTTGTTTCCGTTCAACGGTCAGGTTTCTCGTTTGTTTGGTATTTGCTTGGATTAGTGGTAGCTATCTTTATTATTACTTCGCTTTTGATTAATTTTACCTCGTTGAGACACGTTTTACCCGGGAATGAAGATGCTTTGTTAAGGGCGCAAGTCGAAAAACAGATGCTAAAAACAGACTCACTGCAAAGACAATTCAATGTCAATCAACTTTATTTGAACAATTTACAAGCTATTTTGAATGGAAATGTTGCTGTGCAGGCAACCCATGTTGGACAAAAGAGTCTGACGCTCAAAATGAAGCCCGTGAATGCTAAAATTGGTCAGAAATCGCAAAGAGAAAAAGCCTTTGACAATCAATTTGAACAGGATGAGAAATACAATTTGAATATGATTACGAGGCGTTCGGCTAACAATCTGAGTCCTGTGTTTTCAAATCCCTTAGCAGGCGTCATTTTACAACATGTTGATTTTTCGCGGGCTACTTTTGATGTTTCTATTGCAGCCGTGTCAAATCGTACGGTAACCGCCGTGTCGGATGGAGTGGTTGTTTTTGCCGGTTTTACTTCCGATGCACACTATGTCATCATTATTCAACACAAAGGTGAGCTTTTGTCGATTTATAAAAACATGGATTATTTGCTCAAAACGATTGGTGATCGCGTACATGCAGGCGAGGCGATTGGCATGTTGCAGAAATCGACAAAGCCCGATCAAAAAGAGTTTTTGCGCTTTGAACTTTGGAAAAACGGGGTTCCTATGAATCCTGAAGATTATATTGCTTTTTGATGTATGATAAACCATAACAATACGTTACAGCCAAAACAGATAGCCTTGTTGGGATCAACAGGATCAATTGGCACACAAGCTTTAGATGTTATTGCAGCTCATCCAGAACAGTTTGAGGTGTATGCGCTTACCGCTAACAACAATGTGGATTTGTTGATTCAACAAGCGCGACGTTTTAATCCGGCAGTGGTTGCCATTGCTAACGACGTGCACTATTTTGTGCTTAAAGAAGCGTTGCGCGATTTGCCGATTCATGTTTTTTCCGGCATCGAAGCCATTGCTCAAATTGCCGCTATGGAATCGGTTGATATCGTGCTAACGGCAATGGTGGGGTACTCCGGGTTGCTTCCGACATTGGCCGCCGTGAAAGCCGGAAAGACAATTGCTCTGGCTAATAAGGAAACATTGGTGGTGGCGGGTGAATTGATCTATTCGTTGGTCAAACAACATCAATCGGCTATCATTCCGGTTGATTCGGAACATTCCGCTATTTTTCAATGTTTAGTTGGCGAAGGCGATAATCCGGTGGAGAAAATTATTCTGACAGCATCGGGAGGTCCATTTAGAACCACGAATAAGGAACAATTGATTACGATTACAAAAACAGAAGCATTACGACATCCCAATTGGACGATGGGAGCAAAGATCACCATCGACTCTGCCACGATGATGAATAAAGGATTTGAGGTTATTGAAGCTAAATGGCTCTTTGGACTTGATCCGAGTCAAATTGAGGTGCTGGTACATCCGCAATCCATTGTTCATTCCATGGTGCAATTTGTCGATGGAAGCGTGAAAGCGCAAATGGGGCTGCCTGATATGCGATTACCGATTCAGTACGCTTTTTCGTATCCAAACCGATTACACGCTCCCTGGCCACGTCTCGATTTCGGCGTCTATTCGCATTTGACTTTTGAACAACCTGATTACTATAAATTCCGAAATTTATCGCTTGCTTTTGAAGCGCTCAAGCGACAAGGAAATGCTCCTTGCGTGCTGAATGCTGCTAATGAAGTGGTGGTGGCGGCTTTTCTCCGGGATGAAATAGGGTTTTTGCAAATGTCGGATGTTATTGAATCCACATTGCAAAAAGTGACTTTCTTATCGCAACCTACTTATGATGACTACGTGGCTTCGGATGATGAAGCGCGTTCCATTGCCATGGAGTTTGTTGCAAATCTGTAATATGAGTATTAATAAACAATTATTTGAATAATGGAGACTTTTTGGATTAAAGCGGCCCAATTAATTTTGAGTTTGTCAATTTTGGTGTTCCTTCATGAGTTGGGACATTTTACTTTTGCACGTATTTTCAAGACACGAGTCGATAAATTTTACCTGTTTTTCAATCCTTATTTTTCCCTGTTACGTTGTAAAAGAATCAACGGAAAATGGCAGATTCGTCTTTTTGCATCGAATGTTCCCGATATGTATCGTAAAATGGTGGATTCAGACGGAAACGTGGTGAAAGATGAAAAGGGAAAAGCAAAGATGGAAGAAATTCCCATCAATGATTTACCGAAAGATGATTGGCGACGTTTCAATGAAACCACCGAGTGGGGAATCGGGTGGCTGCCTTTAGGGGGATATTGCAAAATCGCGGGCATGATCGATGAATCGATGGATACCGAAGCTCTGAAAAAACCGGCTCAACCCTGGGAATTTCGCAGCAAAACGGCTTGGCAGCGGTTGTTGATTATGGTGGGCGGTGTAACGGTAAATTTCTTTACTGCTCTGGTGATTTATGCCATGATTTTATTTGTCTGGGGACAAGAATATCTGCCCTTGCAAAATGCACGTTTAGGCATGCAATTTTCAGAGATTGCCTTGAAGAATGGGTTTCATAATGGGGATATTTTACTGTCAGTCAACAATAAACCTGTCGATGAGACAAGCGATGCCGTAGGGAAGATTCTGATTGATGGCGCCTCAACGGTAACTGTACTACGAGATGGGAAGACAGTGCAAATGGCGTTACCGACTAACTTTGCAGAGCAAGTTATTGGCGCTCATGAAAAACAGTTTATGGCACCTCGCGTTCCATTTGTGATCGATCAGGTAGTAAATGGTTCGCCTGCTCAAGCCGCAGGGTTAGAGAAAGGAGATAGCGTGGTGGCAGTGAATGGAAAAACCATGTTTACGGCACAAGACATAATGCCTTTCTTGTCAGATAACAAAGGCAAAATGATTTCATTGACGTTTGTGAGAGCCGGAAAGCCAATGACAAAGCAGGTGACAATCGATCCTTCAGGAAAATTGGGAGTAGGCTTGGTGCCATTCACGCAATTTTTCAAGACAAAAAGCATTCGATATGGTTTGTTAGCTTCCATTCCTGCCGGTATTAGTATGGGGGTTGATAAACTGTCGTCGTATGTCAAACAGCTCAAGTTTGTGTTTACCAAAGAAGGTGCAAAACAAATTGGTGGCTTTGGCACCATTGGTTCTCTTTTCCCAAGCGTATGGGATTGGCAAAGTTTTTGGGCATTGACGGCATTTTTATCGATCATTCTTGCTTTTATGAATATTCTTCCTATTCCGGCTTTGGATGGCGGTCATACTCTCTTTTTGCTTTATGAGATGGTCACGGGACGAAAACCAAGCGATAAGTTTCTTGAGTATGCACAAATGGTAGGTATTGCTCTTTTGTTCGCCTTGCTTCTTTATGCAAATGGGAACGATCTGTTTCGTCTTTTCAGGTAGAAGGGTTTTATGACTGGATAAGTTATTGAGCATTTAAATTTTAACCGACATGTAATATGAAACGATTTTGGGTAAAACTGAGCAAACCTTTCATTCGTTTGCACCATTATAAATATTGGTTGGTGGCAGGATTTTTCTTGATTCTCATGTCGTTTTTTGATGAAAATAATTTCGTTAAACGTATTGAGAATGAGCAGGAAATTCATCGATTACAAGATCAGATTGATGCGTATAACAAAACCATACAACATAATCTTGAACAAATTAATGAACTAAAGACGAGTAATGCGAATTTGGAGAAATTCGCTCGCGAGACTTATGGAATGAAACGGGCGAATGAAGATGTCTATATAATTAAAGAAAAATAAAGCACATGCAGTGGAATGAATCGAAGAGAATGCTGATTTTGAAGGGGATTTACGGGCTGGGATATGTTCTGTTGATATTAGGAACCATTTTCTATTATGAAAAAATGCCGGTAGCTCCCTTTTTGTTTTCGTTGGGCGCTTTGTTTTTGCTTGTAGTTCGTGTAGTGCTACCTATTGATTCCGCAAACTATAAAACCAAACGATTGAATATGATTCATGCATTTTCGACTTTGGTGTTGCTGGCATCAGCCTATGGCATGTTTGTGCACTATTATTTGTGGATTGCAGGCTTGCTTTTATCCACATTGATCGACTTGTACGTGAGCTTTCGCCTGCCTAAAAAGGAAGAAGAATAGAGAGCGTAACCCAAATAAAAAAAGCAACGGTGAAATATTCAACCGTTGCTTTTTTTTGATTAATGATGAGAGAGGTGTGCCAGCTCCATATGTTCGTCAATAATGCGTAATGCAGCGTCTAAAATAGTAGTGTCATCTAACATTACTAACCCACCATCCGGCCCGGGTTCAATATGAATGCCGCAACTTTTTCCATCTTTAAAATTATGGCCCCCAAAATAGTTTCGTACTGTTTCATCAGTAAGGCCTAATTCTAGAGCAATTTTGCTCACACTACCCGATGGCAGGCTATCCTTAACTCTTCTCAATTCGTTAAAAGTGATCGTTCTTGTCATAATGGTGGGATATTATAAGGTTAGAAACACGTTATAAATTCATGGCCTAAATGTAGTGTTTTCTGTTTGGAGATGCAAGCCATTTTCGTTTTTTTTAAAAAACAATTTTTCAGTCAGTAGTTCGCAAAGGAAGTTATTCCTCTTTGAATTAGAGATTGATTCTGCATTTATTTACTTGGTATTGAACAAAAAAAGAACATGATGACTTTGAAAGTCAATCATGTTCCTGTTTTGAAATAGAAGATAAAGATAGGTTACGCGTTGATTTTTTGCTGAATCTCCTCGATGCACCCTTTATACGACTTATCAATCTCCATTAAATCGGCAACTACCTTGCATGCATGCAACACAGTTGCGTGATCACGTTTTCCAATGGTTGCTCCAATAGCGGATAATGAATGCTGTGTAAAGTTTTTTGCCAGATACATGGCAATTTGTCGTGCTTGAGCTAATTGTCTATCTCTGCGTTTCGAGAGCATCTCTTCAATTTTCAAACCAAAGTGGTCGCACACAACATCGCGGATGTGTTCTATGGTAATGGTTTTTGGTTTGATATTTACAATGCCGGAAATAACTTTCTCGGCTAATTTCAGATCAATGGAGCAATTGGTGAGGGTAGAATGGGCTAACAAGGAGATAATGACACCTTCCAAATCGCGGATATTATCCACAACGTTTTTTGCTATATAATTGACCACTTCGTCTGAAATTTCCAACCCATCTTTGTAAATTTTATGTTTCAAGATAGCTTTGCGAAGCTCAAAGTCGGGTTGACTGATCTCTGCTGACAATCCCCATTTGAAACGGGTAAGAAGTCTTTGCTCCAACCCTTGCAATACAACAGGTGATCGGTCGGAAGTCAGCAAAAGTTGTTTTCCATTTTGATGCAGATGATTGAAAATGTGGAAAAACGTATTTTGCGTTCCGTTTTTTCCGGCAAATTCATGAATATCATCCAGAATCAACACATCAATAGTTTGATAGAAGTTGAGAAAATCATTCACGGTGTTGTTGCGTACGGCATCCGTGTATTGTATCTGAAAAAGATTGGCTGAAACGTAAAGCACTCTTTTTTCAGGATGCAACTGTTTTGTTTGTACCCCGATTGCATGCATTAAATGGGTTTTACCAACGCCGGAAGCTCCATAAATGAACAGTGGATTGAAAATAGTAGTTCCCGGATCTTTGGTAATGCTAAGGCCTGCAGTACGTGCCAATTTATTGCTACTTCCTTCAATAAACGAATTAAAGTTATAAATCGGATTCAGTTGTGGATCAATATCTTGTACTTGGGAAGGACGTGTAAACGGATTTTCTTTTCGGGTAGGCGCGGTTGCAAAGGGTTTTACTTTTTCGTCGCTGGGAATGGTGGTACTGGTACCAGCATTGCGATCCATCAACACGCGATACATCAATTTTGTCTCTTCGCCCACTTCACGATGAATAGTCATGCGCAAAAGATCAACAAATGTTTCTTCGATGTACTCGTAAAAAAATTGGCTTGGAACTTGCAGGGTGAAAATATGATTTTCGTAAGAAAGTGGAATGATAGGGGCAAACCATGTTGAAAAAGTTGTTTCCGAAACATTGTCTCGAATAACTTGTGTGCATCGTTGCCACAATTCATTGGCACTATTTGTTTTCATCTTCATCCTGATTTATCAATTTCGTTGGACAAATATCACCAACATTTTTCACAATAAAAAGGGGTGTTTTTATCTATTTTACCGCTATTCGCTTATACCCTTTGATTTCAGGTATTTATTATATAAGGTTATTTGTCAACTATATATGATATTCAGGTTCAATAATATCCTTTTTATCAGTGCACTAAAGACATAGTTAATAATACTTATTTCTTGTTTATCGCCTCTTTTTGATTCCAAAAATGAAATTTTTGTGTTTGAATCGTTGGCAAAGGATGTTTTACAACATTTTTTTTGATCATTTTTCTCTTTTTTCTGCTTTGATTTTTGGTTTAAATATGCCAACTTTACACGCTCAAACTTCAACCTAAAATTATATGATATGAAAATTGGAACACCGAAAGAGATTAAGAATAATGAGAATCGGGTTGGTTTAACACCGGCAGGTGTTGCCACGTTAGTCAAACAAGGTCATATTGTTTACATTCAAAAGGATGCCGGTGTAAGCAGTGGCTTTTCAGACGATTTGTACCGTGCTGTGGGTGCACAGATTTTGCCAACCATTGAAGAAGTCTATGCTGCTTCAGATATGATTGTAAAAGTAAAAGAGCCAGTTGAATCGGAGTATAAATTAATCAAAAAAGAGCAACTACTTTTTACTTATTTTCATTTTGCTTCGGATGAACAATTAACTCGTGCCATGATTGAAAGTGGCGCTGTTTGTTTGGCTTATGAAACGGTGGAACGCCCAGATCGTTCATTACCTTTATTGATTCCTATGTCAGAGGTAGCCGGTAGAATGTCGATTCAAGAAGGAGCAAAATATTTGGAGAAACCCAAAGGTGGAAAAGGAGTACTTTTAGGTGGAGTGCCGGGAGTGAAACCGGCTAAAGTACTTATCCTTGGAGGAGGCGTTGTAGGAACTCAAGCTGCATGGATGGCTGCCGGCTTAGGCGCTGATGTGACGTTGGCTGATATTTCTTTGCCTCGCTTACGTTATTTGTCAGAAGTATTGCCTCCAAATGTGAAAACTTTAATGTCATCTCCGTATGTTATTGCCGAAGAGGTGCGTAATGCCGATTTAATTATTGGGGCGGTACTTGTTACCGGAGCTAAAGCGCCACATTTGGTAACAAGAGAAATGCTTAAAACAATGCAAGCAGGAACCGTTATGGTGGATGTCGCTATTGATCAAGGTGGCTGTTTTGAAACCTCTCACCCTACCACACATGCTGAAGCAACATATACGATTGATGGGATAGTTCATTACTGCGTGGCTAACATTCCGGGTGCCGTGCCTTATACTTCAACCTTGGCGCTTACAAACGCAACGTTGCCTTATGCAGTGATGTTGGCGAATTTAGGTTGGGAAAAAGCCTGTGAGATGACGCCTGAATTGAACAAGGGCTTGAATATTGTGAAGGGTGATATTGTGTACGCCGCAGTACGTGAAGCTTTTGGCTGGTAATAATTAATCCTGAAAGATAGGATTTATACCCGATCTAAAATGAAAAACCACTTGCAGTTAATCTGTAAGTGGTTTTTCATTATGCCGAACATCGTAACTTCGTTACGACTCTTTCTTTTTCCGATCCAAAGGCACAACGCCAGCCATTTCTCCGATAATGTTGACTAACTCGCTTCCGGTTGGAATTACAATTTTGGCATTGTTTTCTAACGAGGCTTGCAGTGTATCCAATTTTTTCAGCAATTGCGCATTGCCGATAAAATATTTGTCGGCGGCTTCATTCACCAAGCGAATAGCTTCGGCTTCACCTTCGGCATGTAAGATTTGTGATTGCTTATACCCTTCGGCTTCTTTAATCTTAGCGCGTTTCTCTCCGTCGGCCACTGTTTCGCGAGCAGAAGCAAAGTCAATGGCGGCAATCTTTTCGTTTTCGGCTTTCACCACCTTGTTCATGGTTTCCTGCACATCACGTGGAGGATCAATTTCTTTCAGTTCGGTACGAACAATTTCAATGCCCCACGTTTGGGTTTCGAAAAGCAACGTGCGATGGAGTTCAGCATTGATTTTTCCACGTTCGCTATTGGCAGATTTTAAAGTTAAGGTACCAATAATGTTACGAAGGGTAGTGCGGGCAAGGTTTACAATTTGCCATCTGTAGTTATTCACATTATAGATTGACCCCTTCACACTTTCTTCGTCTTCCTTTACCTTAAAATAGACTTGAGCATCCACACTTGCATTCAAGTTATCATTGGTTATAATCTCTTGCGGATCAGCATTGACCATTTGTTCAGTAATATTCACGGGATACATACGTTCAATAATCGGAACAATCCAGTGAAACCCCGGGTTCGCAAAACGATGATACTTACCCAACCGCTCTATTAGCCCACGATGTGTAGGACGAATAATACGGACTCCCCAGAAAAACACAATCACGACGACTACAATTAAATACAGATAATTCATAATGATTCCCTTTCATTTTTATGTTAAATGCATGGCATGCACCTAACTTGGTGTGACAATGAATATGATTAATAATCAGGGTGAGGCAGCATATCCTCACGTACTTTAGACAAGCAAACAACGCACCCTAACTGGCTGCATCCATTGCCCGAGGATCAAGTCACATCCTTTCTTCAACATAAACAGCTAAACGTAAAAGAGTAGGTTGTTGAAAAAGGATTTTGTACAAAGTAACAAGATAATTTTGAGATTCCAATAATTTTAATGGTGATTTTGCTTATTTATTTATCCCATGTACCCATTCATCATTGCAGTAACCAGATGCCGTCAAATCATTGTAAATGTGCATAATAACAAAACAAGACACAGATTAGTCAAATTTTTTATCACAAAAGCTGACAAAAACTCTACATGAACTTAGCAAAACAATTAATATGCAGACAGACGACGCTCTTCTTTATATCAGAATATATCGAAATGAGTTAACTTTGTGCCATCAAGGGAAATTGACCAAATAGAAAACAAAGGCAATCATGAGGATTGACTGCGAATGATTGGAAACAGGGCTTCATTGCAACATATTGCCGTTACAGGCGCAAATGGACATTTGGGAAACGTTATTTGCCGCACGCTTCTGGGACAGGGTTTTTCTGTTTCAGCGTTCTGTCATTCAGACAACAAAGCATTGAAAGGATTGGCTATGAAACGTGTTCAGGGGAATGTTCTCAATCAAAATGATCTTGAAACGTTATTACGCGATTGCGATGCAGTGATCCATTGTGCCGCACTGATCAGTTTAAACGGCGATCCAACGGGTATCGTTTACAAGACAAACACCGAAGGCGCCAGAAACGTGGCGGAAGTTGCAAAACGACTTGGGCTGAAAAAGATGATTCATATCAGCAGCGTTCATGCGGTTGTTGAGAAACCTTTTGATGAAAAATTCGATGAAACACGGCAATATAAAACGGAAAGTTCTCACATATACGATTATTCAAAAGCATTGGGAGAGCAAATGGTTTTTGAAACACTAAAAGATAGCAATACGCAACTTGTCGTGATTCGTCCCAGCTCCATTCTCGGCCCTTTTGATTTCAAGCCATCTGAAATAGGAAAAGCAATGCTCATTTTATACCGGGGGAAACTGCCTTTTATTAGTGCAGGAGGATATGATTTTGTCGATGTACGTGATGTAGCGACATCAATTGTTGTAGCTTTGGAAAAAGGGAGAAACGGCGAAATTTACCATTTGACAGGGCATTACTGCACCTTGAAAGAGTTTGTACACATCGTGAAGAAAATAACAAGAAAAAAAACACCTACTGTCGTTTTGCCTTTTTGGTTACTGAAAATCATGATACCGTTGCTTCGCATTCAAAGTAACTTTATGAGGATGACACCCATCTTCACTCACGCAATGTTGGATACCCTTCGCAATGGGCATCCCAATATGAGCAGCGATAAAGCTCAAAAAGAATTAGCCTACCAATGTCGTCCATTGGAAGAAAGTATTGCCGATTTTTACGCCTGGCAAAAAAGCTCAAAAGGAGATAACTCTTAAAACAAAATCACATGTCTCTGCAAATGCTTCTTTTCATAGCCTATATCTGGCTCGCCATTGCCATCGTGGTTCACATCACCATGTTCTATATCACTGCGCCATTTGGCAGGCATACATCCGGAAAATGGGGATTGATGGTCAACAACAAGGTTGGATGGGTTGTCATGGAATGTCCCTCTCTTTTGCTGATGCTTTATTTTCTTTTCTGGGGAGAAAGCTCGTTTCAATCCAATGTTTGGATTTTGTTTGTCTTGTGGATTACACATTATGTCAATCGATCGTTGATCTATCCTGCACGAATCAAATCCACCCCCAAGAAAATGCCATTATTCATTGTGCTGAGCGCCATTTTTTTCAATCTGGTAAATGCGGGATTAAATGGGTATTACCTCAGCGTCTTTGCTTCTGTAAAAGATTACGATGCAAGTTGGTTTCACACGCCTCATTTTATTATCGGGATAACTTTGTTTATTGCAGGAATGGCAATAAACTGGAAATCAGACAACATGCTGATACATTTGCGAAAACAGGGTGAAACAGGGTATAAAATACCGCAAGGATTCTTATTCGACTTTATTTCATCTCCAAACCTGTTTGGAGAAATCGTAGAATGGACTGGATTTGCCATTATGGCATGGAACTTACCTGCTTTCACATTTATGGTTTGGACATTTGCCAACCTTGTGCCCAGAGCGAAAAATCACCACGATTGGTATCTTAACCAGTTTTCCAACTATCCCAAAAACAGAAAGATTGTTTTCCCCTTTATTTTTTGAAAAATGATCGCATTGCTTATTTGTGCACAATTTTTCCATGACCACTGTGAGAAACCAGGCGAACAGTTGGTGTGCCAAGATAAATCACTGAGCCATGACCTAACGCATGAATGGCTAAATGATCACTGGCATTCACAACTGTATCGCCATGTCCACGACTTAACAATGTAACCCGTGCTGCAAGAAATGCATCCGCATTTACATCGCCGTGTCCCGAGTTAGCTACGTTCAACGACGATCCATTCCCCGAAAGAAACAAATCACCATGCCCTTCCTGCACCAACTCAACCTGTTCCACTTCAATATTCAAACGGGAATCTCCACTGCTAATATTGTTCATTTCCAATTTTTGACCACGAAAATGCAATGAAAAATCACCGTGATTCGTAGCATTTATTTTCATCTCCGGTGCACTAACATCAAACATAGTATCGCCATGACACACCATTTTGAGCACAAATGCGTGTGATAAAATCAGTGGCGAATACGTGGAAACATCCCCATGAGTCGTCATGTAAATAGCTTCCAATTGACGAAAATAGATCGTAATTTTCCCCTGTGTAAATGTGGGCACGTGAATCCTCTTTTTGGAATTCACATAAAGAGCGTGGGTGGCATTATCAACGTTGATGGAATCGATCAGATTGTCGTCCATTTCGATCACTACTTTTTCTTCATCCGACTGCACTAATGCTACATTGCAATTGGTATAAAGATGCAATTGTGTGAAAGGAAGCACATTTATGGTTTTTATCACGACGTTCCCCGAACCTTTTTCAGCTAATATACGCCGCCATTTTTTGACCGTAACTCTCATCATAATGTTTTTAGTTTCCGGAATTTATTCGAAAATATACGTATTCACTCATGGAATCAAAGTAACTCCGCATGAAACTCTGCTGATTCTTTCATCAACTTATGTGAAGGTTATCTCGCAAGAATTACCCCCGAAAAGTTTCATCTAATTCGGGGTGACAAAGATAACAGTATTTTGATCAAAAAAAATTAACCGATAGAAGAATAAATCGATTTTATAGATGCATTTTATGTCGAACAGTGAATGTCAGGATAATTACCACCTATAACTCGCTGTCAATGTATACAGAAAGTATAATAAACCGCAATTTAACACATCATCCTCTACAAAAAAAGCGAATGAACATGGCGTCATCATGGCTGAATGATTTATTTTAGACATTTTGGACAATCAACCATTTGTATCAATATTTCGTTGAATGAAAACAATTAAAACTCTATAAAACAATAACTTCAGCAAAAGTGATTTTAGGCATCCATACTGCATTTTGCTATATCGACACGACAATTCCACCACCAAAAATTATTAAAACCAACTATAAGCGAGAAAGTCGTCAAAGACATTCCAAGATATTTCCTCTATATTTGTTCCACAGAAACATTGTCAAAAACCGAAAAAAGACCATGTCCCGATGAGCACATTTCCATAGGCAGGATTTTGCCAGCATCAATCATAAAACCCGCTTGCCAAAATCCGTCATTAAAACGTGACATTTTCTTATCCTAACTTTAATCATCAACCAAAAACATCTACACAAATGCGTCACTATCTTTTTTTATTGCTTTGGGTAAATGTGATGGCGATTTCGGCTCATACATTTCAGCAGAATATTGAGTTGCGCGATTCACTTGTCCAGTATGCCAAAACATTGCTAAACACGCCTTACCGATCGGGTTCCAAAGGACCGAATGGCTTTGATTGCTCGGGGTTTACTCATTATGTTTTTCAACGATTCGGAGTGCCACTGGGAGAATCATCTCGCGATCAAGTATATGATGGCCGTGAAGTAGCAACCGATCAGCTAAAAAAAGGAGATTTAGTCTTTTTCAAAGGTAGCAATAGTAGAAGAGATCGCATCGGGCATGTGGGTATTGTTATCGGACATAATCCTGATGGCGGCTTCAATTTTATTCATGCAGCCTACGATGGAGGCGTACGCATTGACAACAGTTTAGAAAATTATTATGCAAAAAGATACGTTACAGGATGTTGTGTTCTTGCGCATGATAGTCTGTATCATTACCATGCCGTCAATATCCCTGAATCATACAATTCTTACGATAACACATCGGAGCCAGTACAATTTGCAGATGTGATAGACCATCGGGTCAAAAGAGGAGAATCGTTATATCTTATTGCGCGAAAATATCATATAAGCGAAAAGAAACTCAAAGAGTTGAATCATCTCACATCCAACGATATAAAGCCAGGTCAAAAACTCATTCTCGATGAACCTAAAACCCGGCACAACATTGCTTCAAACGAAAACACACCGGAACAGGAAACCAGATCAATTGAAACTACCCACCGCGTTAAACGTGGAGAATCGCTTTATACCATCGCTCGAAAATATCATGTAAGTGAGAAAAAACTCAAAGGATTGAATCATCTTTCTTCGAACGACATACAACCAGGTGAAAAACTTATTGTCAAGATTTCTGAAAAGCATTACACAGTAGCGCCAAGGCAAAAAGACGAAACAACTAATGCGGATAATCAGGATTTCACTTCAAAAGAGATGATTCATGTTGTCAAATCGCGTGAGACATTATTATCAATAGCTAAGAAATATCACATCACAACCCGTAAACTCAAAGAATGGAATCACTTGTCCACAAATCATTTGAGAAAAGGTACAAAACTCATCATCAAACTTGCTGAAAAGCAATCCAACAATAATTTCTCTACAGCTGCGACCAAAAATAACGAACAGGAACAGGTTGCAAAGAAGACTACGTCAGTGACAAGAACAGTGACAACAAGACAAACCCATCGCATTCGTTCGGGAGAATCTCTCTATACCATTGCCAGAAAATATCATACCAATGTTGCTGCACTGAAACGCCTGAATCATTTAACTTCGACTAATTTAAAACCAGGAAAAATCATTACAGTCAGCGTGAGAAAAAAGGAAATCACATCTGAAGTAAAGGAAGCCTCACCTACAACTAACGTCAATGAACTTCAAACAGAACCGAAAACTGTTGCTGCTGAAAATATCCCAATACAACCAAATGCTAAACAAGAAGAACCCGACAATGCAACATACTCGACGCTAAAACTGAAAAATGCCAAAGAAGTTGTGCCAAAAAACGTTCAACTTGACACATTGTATTCCTCATACCTCACAACCGAGAAACACATCGTACAACCAGGTGAAACATTTGCATCAATAGCCTACAAATACAATGTGACAGAACAAGATATTAAAGCATGGAATGGCATTCCCCGCAGACAAAAGACGATAGAGCCTGGTAAGGGACTTTTACTACAAGTAACAAAAAAAGCATTTGTAGTCGTTTCCAAACCCATTCGCGAAAAGGTAACTGAAACCAAAAAAACAACTCAATCTATTCAAAATAAAGAAAATAAAACCGACTCAAATACTAATCAAAAACATATTGTAAAAAAGGGAGAATCTCTCTATTCAATTGCAAATCAACATCATCTTACGGTGGAACAATTAAAATCGTACAACCAACTTGGAGCCAAAGAAAAACTCAAAGAAAATCAGGTGCTTCAATTAACGCCAAACTCAGCGGAAATTGCAAAAAAAGACACAACCACAACGCAAGAATATATTGTAAAACCGGGTGATACATTATCTTCGGTTGCCAAAGCATATCATGTTACAGTAGAAGAACTAAAACAAATTAATCAACTGCTAAAAGACGATTTAAACATTGGGCAACGGCTTACCATTCCGGTTTATCCTGCTAAATGATGGAAAAACAACGCTATTTCTTGTGGATTGCTTACAATGGAAGTGGATACCACGGTTGGCAAATACAACCTAACGGGCTTTCCATTCAGGAAGAAATCGAAGACGCGTTAGCTATTTTATTTGGTGAACCCATTGAAATTGTTGGAGCTGGTAGAACAGATGCCGGCGTACATGCCCGTCAAATGGTTGCGCATGTGGATTTACCTTCAGTGGATAACATTCAGCTCTTGATTAAACAACTCAATGGCATTTTACCTCCAGCCATTGCCATTCAACAAATACAACCTGTATCTCAAAATGCACATGCTCGTTTTGATGCCATAAGCCGCACGTATGAATATTGGATTGTTACACGCAAGAATCCCTTTTTTGCGCAAACAACTGCCGCCATTTACGCTCCATTAGATTTTAATGCAATGAATCGAGCTGCATCCATCTTGTTAGAATACAAAGACTTCACCAGTTTTAGCAAATTACATACTGATGTAAAGACCAATGATTGTGACATTCAAGAGGCCTATTGGGAACAACGTGACGAACATTGGGTGTTTACCATCACAGCCAATCGGTTTTTACGAAACATGGTACGCGCCATTGTAGGAACCTTAATTCAAGTTGGACGAGGAAAATTGACTGAAAATGAATTCAGGAATATCATTGAATCAAAAGACCGGAGCAAAGCAGGTGCATCAGTTAATCCAAACGGATTATACTTAGTTCAGGTACGATATCCAAAACATCTATTTGAAGTAAACCAGTAGGTTATCGTAAACGATTGTCAAAAACAACTCTTTAAATCATTTACCATGTCATTCAGTCCTTTTTCTGTCATATAAACCTTATTGGGATTTATTACGAAGGACTTTCCCCATGAAGCTTTATCAATATATTTTGGAACAATGTGAACATGCAAATGCGGTAATTTGTCTGAGAAAAAACCAAAGTTAATCTTGTCTGGGTGATACAAATCAGTCAGGACATTGGCTACTTTTGACACATCATTCATGAACAAATTCCGATTTTCTTCACTTAATTCGTAAAACGAATTTACATGATCTTTATACGCTAACACACAATGGCCTCGATAACTTTGTTCTTTAAACAAAAAGAGCATAGATACACCAAAATCAACAACCTCTAACATCAAATCTTTTTGTTTGTTATTCCGACTACAATACAAACATTCTTCCTCTTCTTTCATAATTTAATCGTAATGTGAATTTTAAATCGAACCTTTCACTTTCTTCAAAATGACAAACTCCATATTTTTTCAAAAGCAGAAAAGCAATCGCTACACCCTTACAATGGATGTGTTATAAAAAACGACGGATTGCTCGCAATGTGTGCGAATAAGTTCCCGTATATACAGAACGAATGCCATAATGATCGATAGTCGCAATGTGCACTTGCCCCGAAGCATGCAATACTTCATGATCATTGAGCAAAATACCCACGTGGCTGATGTGACCATCTTCGTGATCAAAAAAGACTAAATCACCTCGTTCGGCTTCGGACAAAAAATTCACCGGCTTCCCTATCATCACTTGTTGGCGCGCGTTTCGCGGCAGTAATACGCCACACATTGAAGCAGCTACCTGAACTAATCCCGAACAATCGATGCCCATCACATTTTTCCCACCCCAAAGATATGGTGAATTTAAATAGCGAAGTGCAAACGATACAAAATCTTCCTTTTTAGGAGCTTTGGCAATATTGTCGATGGGAAACCTGAAATGCTTTCCTGCTATTATCATCGTTTCTTTGCCCAAATCATAAAAAGGCAGTATGGCTCCTCCCGGCAATGGCATTTGCTCACCAGTGGCGGTGACAGCATAAGAAAAGGGTGCACACGACACAATTTGCAAATTATCACAAAGTTGTTGAAATGTATCCGCATCAATCGGTGTCATCATTTTGCGATCAATCCAACCACGCTCGCCATCACGCACATTTTCTATATGAACCCATTTGTCCAACCACTCATCAACAAGAAAATATTCACCAAATAGTAGTTGTGTCAATTGTTCGCTCTCTTCCGACGCTTCACTCCTAAGAGGAAGAACGCTCATCAAATTAATTCCGTACATACTGCTTTTTTAATAGGATAAGAGATTACAAAGGTAAAAAACTCCCATAAACTCCCCATTTTTGCTAAAAAATGAGCTTCAATTAATGGTGAAACATATCGAGTTATAGAATATTCTCATTATTAACACTTTAACAACACACGCAAATCGGCTAAATCATGGATAATATATGTTGGAGAAGGAGAAAGCATTGTTTTATCAAAAGACTGCTGATAAGGCATATAATACACTTGATCCATACCAGAATTCATAGCGC
Source organism: Paludibacter sp. (assembly GCA_027450045.1). GTDB lineage: Bacteria > Bacteroidota > Bacteroidia > Bacteroidales > Paludibacteraceae > Microbacter. The sequence continues at coordinate 39,282 of DAIDKM010000006.1, forward strand.
CTTCAATATCAACCTCGTAATTGTCACCAATCACCAAACAATCATCTTTCAAAGCACCTAACTCGTGCAACACTGCATCAAAAAATTCAGGTTTGGGTTTGTGATATCCAATAGTCTCCGACAAAAAAACATGCGAAAAATAGGTTGATAACCCCGAACGGTTCAATTTTGTATATTGAACTTCTCCAAATCCGTTTGAGATAATAGATAACTCGTACTGTGAACGCAAATATTCAAGTGTTTCTATGGCATGAGGCATTGTTATCGTTTTCTCAGCACAACGATTTAAATATGCAGTTCCCATTTCGCCCGCCAATGAGGTATCTAAAATACCAAAAGGTCGCAATGGAGCCAAAAACCGTTCTACATGTAAAAACGATTTTGTAATTTGCTGCGTTCCATATAATCGCCATAATGACTGGTTATGCTCTTCATAGCGTTGAAAATAATCATCAAACGTGGGATAATAATGCTTTAAATTATATTGATCAAAAATATCCGCTAAAGCAGCTTTTGAATTTTCCTTGAAATTCCACAGCGTATCATCCAAATCAAACAACAAAAATTTATAAGGCAGTGTATTATGTTTATTCATCAAGAAAATTTATAGATACAAATTTATTCAATAGATAGTTCTTCAATTACCTTGGCGACTTGTTCAATAATAGAACGGGTATCATCATTGATAATCACATAATCAGCCATTGAGACTTTTTTCTCATCTGACCATTGATTTTTTAAGCGTTGCAAAACATCTTCTTTGGTTACTCCATCACGCTGAATTATACGACTAATACGCAACTCCAATGGGGCAGTTACAATCATGACTTTATCCATTAAAAGAGAAAATGCACTCTCAAACAAAATAGCCGATTCTAAAAAAACCATGGGAGAATGTTGCCGATCTGCCCAAATTAAAAAATCAGTTTTAACAGCCGGATGCACCAAATGGGTTAACGTATTCAAACGATCCGGCTTATCAAAAACTAATGACGAAAGGTATTGACGATTCAAACGGTCATTGATGTAAATAGACGATCCAAACTCAGTCACTAAACTTTCGCGTAACGATTGATCGTTTTGCATCAGCTGTTTAGCACGCCAATCTGAATCATAAACAGGAAAACCTCTTATTTCTAAAAAATGGGAGACAACTGATTTGCCACTACCCATCCCCCCTGTAAGTCCAACCTTTTTCATGTCTTAATGTTTAGTTTCAAGCAGATAATCCACCGACTCTGGAATTACCCGACAGTGTTTCAACACAGATTCAGGTGCAAGAAGCGTCACACGGGCTTTGCGATTTTCTTTCTGAGGCAACATGTTATAATCGACCACTACACGCAAATCATCAGCTTTCAATTGATTAAAATGTGATATTCCGACCAGGCAGACCACTTTCACGGAAGCGGGAAAAGTTCGCAATAGTAAGTTCTTGGGCATATTAATAGCCACAATGGGTACTTCAATGCTTTTTTCCGTAAAGGGTTCTACAAACGCTTGAAGAATAACAAATGGAGGATCAACCCGTAATGTAGCAGGTACACGTAACTGACATTTCATGTTGATAGAATCCTTGATATCTTTCAAAAACAAAGGAGCTGTATAAACTGCCGTCATTGTATCAAGAGCGCTCTTAGACCCAAAGACTGCGACTTCATTCGGAATGAGTTGTATGGAGTCAGAAAGCATAAATTGACGGGCAAGCTGAATATTCCCTGAAAAACGAACAGGAAGTCGTTTAGCATACAATTTGGTGTACGACACAACTAATGTATCCGGAGATAATGAAAGAGAGCCTGCGGAAGATCGTAAATGAGAAAACACCTCTTTCTCATAATAGTGCGTGAGAAGAAATATCTTTCCATTTGCAGAAAAATGATGGGACAAATCAATGGTAATAGGAGGAAGCTTTTGCCCAAGCATATAGAAAAAAAGGGAAGATCCTTTATCTTTAAACGTAGCTATTAAATGGGTCGGTAATGACTCATCCATTTGCACGTCAGCAGGAATTCCCTGATAAACAACAGGTACATTCAAGTGTACTTCCTGCCATTGACTGGTTTTATAGAGAAACCACATCAAAGTAGACAAGATAAAAAAAAGCAAAAAAACAAACACTTCTTTGGTAATAAAAGAAGCTTTTGCTTTTTTGCTTAAGCGAATTATCTGCTTTTTTAAGTAATTAGCAGACATAAATTCTCTTCTTATTTCGTATTCTGTGTGTCTGCAGCAGTTGCAAAAACAGAATTTTTATCCACACGAACACGTACATTCTCGTCGATTTCGAGCAACACAGAGTCGTCGTGAATTTCTTTAATGCGACCATAAATACCACCGGAAGTAATCACTTTATCCCCAATTTTCATGGAAGAGCGAAAGTTTTTGATCTCTTTCTGCCGTTTCGATTGTGGACGAATCATGAAAAAATAAAAAACGACAAAAAGCAAAACGATCATGATGATGCCCGAAAAATTCCCCATACCTGATGGGCTACTCGTAGCGGCTGCTTGTAAAATAATAGCTAAAGTACTCATAAATCTACTAATTAATGGGTTATAATTTACACGAAAAATATCTTTTACACTGTTCAGGAGATCAACTAACCTTGATCAATTTTCCCTCTTGGCGCAGGTGCTCTACAATCTTATCTAACACGCCATTGACAAAGGTAGCACTTTTTTCTGTACTATATTGCTTGGCGAGTTCAATATATTCATTTAGCGTAACATTGATCGGAATAGTTGGAAATCCCTGCAATTCAGCAAGTGCCACCATCATGATGACCACATCCATGTAAGCTATTCGATCCAGCTCCCAATTCTTCGTAAACTCATCAATCAATTTTCTGTTTTCTTCTCCATGCGTAATGGTATCAGAAAAAAGCTTTTGAGCAAATTCTTTGTCATCCTCATGATTGTACATGGGCAACAACGGTTGTGATGCACCGTTACCTTGATCAAAGCGTTTAATCGTTTTCAATATAAAACTAACCACAAAGTCCAGTTCTGTACACCAATAAATATTTTGCTCCTCAAGGGTTGACTCCAGCAAATCACTGGTTAAAATATCCTGCCGAAAGAACTTACGCCAAAGCTCTTTGTCTTCTTCATAATTATTGGCTTCTTGCTGCATGTAAGATTCATACAAAGAAGAATTGATCATGACATCATATAAGGATTTGATTACTTCCGAATGGTCCGTCCAACTTAATTTTTTGGCTGTCACATACCGATTAAAAGTTTCATTTTGTTCTAATTGCGAAATGAACAAGTTATTTGCAAAACGACGATTCGGATCTAATTCCTGATCCGTTGGTCGATACTTATGCAAAGCATTGTCTATGCGTAACCGCGCAAAACGAGTAACCTCTACTGCTAATAATAGCAAGTAAAAATACAACTCATACGTTTTCTCAATACTGTGAAATAACTCCTTTTCGGCAATCCTGTATTCTTTTTCTCCACTTTTGTAATATGCAAATACAAGTTGGACGATTTTTATACGGATCAAAATCCTATTAATCATATTCGTAGCGCTTCTACTATTTTCTATGACAAAGATAATACATTAATGGAAGAGTACCAAACCGATTATGATGACAACAGTCAATCATAGAGCCTGTCGCACATCATAATATCACCAGTGTAAAACGCTTATTTACTTATACTCCTCAATATTAGCACAGAAATTTCAGGTGGCATTCCCATCCGTATCGGTACGCCCACGTACCCTAACCCCCTATTCACATAAAGATATTTTGTTTGATAACGGTACAATCCATCCCACTGTTTAAACATCCATTCAGCTGGCGACCAATGCAACCCAAAACGATTAATGCCCATTTGCATAGCATGAGTGTGACCCGACAGAGTTAAAAAAATCGTCGGATAGTTCACAGCCTGCGCCATCCAATGATTTGGATCGTGAGTCAACAACAACACAAACGGGAAACGCTCAATTCCCTGCATGGCTTTTGGCAAATTGCCATAACAATGAAAAGGTGGTTTACTCCAGTTTTGAACACCCGCAATAGCAATGCTATCCCCAGCCCTGACTACAAAAACATGCTCGTCTAATAGCAGCCTAAATCCCATTCGTCGTTCACGTTGTTCCAGACTATCCAAATTTGCTCTTTTTGCAGTAAGCGATGACCATCGAGTATAATCACCATAATCGTGATTCCCAAGAATGGCAAATTTTCCAATTGAAGCATGGAGTTGGCTGAAAAGGGCAATGTCATGCGGAGTCACTTCATTGGCAAAATTGTTCATCATGTCGCCTGTCATTACAATAATATCCGGGGTTTCCGCATTCACCTTATTCACAATGCTTTTCCAGAAAAGCGGTTCATGCCCAAAATTCCCCAAATGCAAATCGGATATTTGCACAATCTTCAAACCATCGAACGCTTTTGGTAATGCCACCAAAGGAATTTCAACATGAGTTGTCTTAACATCGAAACGGCCACGCATAGCCCCGTACAAAAAGCCAACAAAAAGCAAGGAAGCAAGAAACAATCCCACGTAAGTAAGCGTATTTTGCAAAAAAGGCAGTACCTTTTGGAGAAGTCGGTTAAGCAACAAGAAGATGGCAAAAATGAATTTTGGAATATAAATAAGCAACAATAACCAATTAAACCACATAAAAAGCTGTAACTGCCCTTCATCATGTGATGAGCGGATAAACAGGAATAGCGTAAAGATACCTACAAGAAAAAAAATGGTGCTTGCCCAATGTAACACTTTGAGCCAACTTTTTCGCACATGTTTTCTGATTTCCTGATATATCACTAAATCGGGCAATACAATAATTATCAATAAAATAGCTGTGAAAAGCAGAGATGTTCTCATACCTGAAAATTATTTGAAACGCGAAAACAATATTCTTCAAAGAATGAATGAGCAAAAGTTCGTTTCATTAGTAGCACAAAGTTACGCAAAAAATTGAAAATCAAACATTGAGTGATTTTTCAATTGAAAAACGATGCAATCCCAATTACCACAAAAAAAGCCACCTCTTTTAGAAGTGACTTTTTGAAAAAGAAATACTTTGAAAACTATTCTTCTGTTTTAGGAGCAATTAATTTGTAGCCCTTTCCATGAATGTTGATAATACCTACATCTGGATCGTCTTTCAACAATTTTCTCAGTTTAGTGATATACACGTCCATGCTTCTTGCATTGAAATAATTATCGTCAATCCAAATGGTACGCAAAGCAAAATTACGTTCAACCATTTCGTTTACGTTGGCAGCCAATAATGTCAATAATTCAGTTTCTTTTGTGGTCAATTTAATTTGGCTGTCAGCGATTGACAAAATCTGACGTTGTGTGTCAAAGGTATATTTACCCAGATAATAGGTGTCTTTTTCTTTGACTTTTTTGCCTTTCGTACGACGCATAATGGCTTCAACGCGGAAAATCAATTCTTCCATACTAAAAGGCTTCGAAATATAATCATCAGCGCCGGCTTTGAAACCTTCCAAAATATCTTCTTTCATCGTTTTAGCAGTCAAGAAGATAATTGGGCAATCTGAATTTAGATTTCGAATATCCTTTGCCAATTCAATACCGTCTTTTTTAGGCATCATGACATCCAATACGCAGATATCATATTTTTCTTTTGTAAAAGCCTTATAGCCGGCTTCGCCATCGGGAGCTAAATCGGTATGATACCCTTTTGCTTGTAAATACTCCCGCAACAACATGCTAAGATTTTCGTCATCTTCGCACAACAGAATTTTCGTTTTTTCGTCCATGATTAATTGTTTTTTAGAGTTGGTAATGTAATGATAAACTTGGTGCCAATGTTCACTTCGCTTTCCACTTTAATTGTTCCATGATGAGCATCAATTATTTGTTTTACGTACGCAAGTCCTAAACCAAAACCCTTCACATTGTGAACATTACCTGTGGGAACTCGGAAGAACTTGTCAAAAATACGTTTTTGATATTCTTTTTTGATACCTACGCCGTTATCTTGTATGGAAATACACATATTCCCTTTCTCATTCCACGTTTTTACTGTCAACACCAAATTGGAAGGTGTATATTTTACCGCATTATCCATTAGGTTGTACAACACATTTGTAAAGTGTGTTTCATCCACCAACACAAAGGGATCAGTTGCTTGAATTTCTGTTCTGAGTTGTCCATGTTTAGCATGAACTTTGACCCAGAAATTATCTAATATCATGTTCAACAACTCATTAACATCAGTTTCAGTTAGTTTTAGATTGCCATTACCACGTTCAAAAGTGGACATCTGTAATACTTTCTCTATATGAAAACTAAGACGTTTTGTTTCATCAACAATGACCCGTGTGTAATATTTCAAGGTATCCGCCGTTTTTGAAACTGAAGGATCGCCTAACATTTGAGCTGCCAATGAAATAGTTGAAACAGGCGTCTTTAATTCATGAGTCATGTTACTTACAAAATCATTTTTAATTTCGTTCAAACGTCTTTGCCTAAAAATCAATATAATGGACAAAACACATGAAAGCAACAAAATAAGAGATAGGATTGCCCATGGAAAAAGTAAAGTCATCGAATTAAGCAACATACTCTTTTTGGTCGGAAAGTAAACGGTCAAAAAGGCTTCATGAGCATTAGCAGGATCATTCGGGAAAAGTCGTTGTGTAAAGCCACTTTTATCAGATTCTGTAGCATCACTGTCAGAACTTTGATAGATCACTTTTCCTTTACGATCTGTAATCTTAAAATGATATGGAATCGTTACCGAGTTGTTTGAGAACTCTTCCTGAATCATCGCTGACAACAGATCCATATTAATACGTTGCGTTATATCTTCCGTAATCGCATCTCTCATCCAACGCCAAGCTACTACATCAACCACCTTTTTCGTATGCAGAAAAGCATCTGCAAAGCGATTCTGATACATTTGCGAAGTAGCTTGAATGGACGAAGAAGCACCTGAAATGGAAACCTTTGGTTCAGACTGTAAGGAAGTTGTATCCAACGTATCCTGAACTGTCTGCATAGAATCGGTTAGCGCAGCAAGTGGTGATTTTAGCAAATTAGAGATTCCGCTCGTACCCATTTCTTGCTTCAAATATTTGGTTGCTTCCGCCTCTTCCAAATCACGCGATACCTGATATAGACTTCTTTGCACGTTTGTGTCAAATTGACGCTCCATCAATTGTGACATCTGCAAAATATAACGAAATTGGATGATGACTAACCCTACAAAAGTCAAACTCATGATAGCCAATAACACCCAAATAATCGTTTTTTTCATAAATTATTGTCCCTCAATAATCCGTTCCACTCAATGATTTATTTTCTTCAACAAAAATAATGTCAAAATTCACGATTGATTTTTACTTAACAAGATTTAACTGGACTCGGATTTAACATCTCGAATTCAGAGGGTTTTGAATTAACTTTTTAACGGGATTTAATGTTAAAAGGAGGAATTAGTGTTAAATTCAGGGCTTCCTGTTAACAATTTGAGAAGTGAGAAACCAAATATTTCTCCCAAAAAAGAGGGGCAAAAGCAAGATTTTTCTTACAACAACTCATGACGTAAAAAAATAGCCGTTGCACCTACTCCTTTTTCGACTATTTCTTCCGGAGTACCACAGACTATCACTTTACCACCTTCTTTGCCACCTTCGGGACCCATGTCAATAATATAGTCAGCCGATTTTATCACATCCGGGTTATGTTCAATCACCATCACAGAGTTTCCTTTTTCAACGAGTCGATTCAGAACATCAAGCAGCACTTTGATATCTTCAAAATGAAGGCCGGTTGTGGGTTCGTCTAAGATATAAAGGGTGTTTCCTGTGTCTTTTTTAGCTAATTCCGTCGCCAATTTAATGCGTTGACTTTCTCCGCCTGACAGTGTGGATGATGGTTGGCCCAGCTGTACATAGCCCAATCCAACGTCATGCAACACTTTCAATTTCGGTAAAATAGAAGGGAATGAGTCGAAAAAATCCAACGCTTGATCAATCGTCATATTGAGAACATCGGCAATGGATTTTCCTTTGAAACGCACTTCGAGAGTTTCGCGATTGTAGCGTTTCCCCTGACATGCCTCGCACAAAACCAAAACATCAGGTAGAAAATTCATTTCAATAGTCTTATATCCATTCCCCCTGCACACATCACAACGACCTCCCGGGACATTAAATGAAAATCGTCCGGGTTTATAGCCTCGTATTTTTGCTTCAGGCAATGAAACAAACAAAGAACGAATATCAGCAAAAATCCCTGTGTAAGTTGCAGGATTTGAGCGGGGAGTTCGGCCGATAGGCGCCTGATCTACTTCAATCACTTTATCAACATGCTCCAATCCTTCCACCGAATCATAAGGCAACGGGTCTTGCAAGGAATGATAAAGCAATTGGCTTAAGATAGGCTGCAACGTATCATTGATCAAAGACGATTTACCACTACCTGAAACCCCCGTCACGCAAATGAACAATCCCAACGGAAAAGAAACATCGATTTTTTTCAGATTATTTCCTGCAGCGCCATTCAGTCTCAGAAAATTGCCATTGCCAGGACGTCTATTTTCTGGAACTTCTATTTTTCTACGACCATTCAAATAATCAGCCGTTAATGTGGAAATGGTCTTCAACTCCTCGGGAACTCCTGCAAAAACCAACTCGCCACCCAAACGACCTGCGAGTGGACCTAAATCAATCACATAGTCGGCGGCAAGCATCATATCGCGATCATGCTCCACTACAATAACGGAATTCCCGTTATCACGCAATTGTTTCAGCGACTTAATAAGCCTTTCGTTGTCCCGTTGATGCAAGCCGATGCTTGGTTCGTCAAGAATATAAAGTACATTCACTAATTGAGAACCTATTTGCGTTGCCAGACGAATGCGCTGACTTTCGCCGCCGGAAAGCGACATGGAACTCCGATTGAGTGATAAATAACCCAAGCCGACATCCAATAAAAACCGGAGGCGGGAACGGATTTCTTTCAAAATTTCAGCTGCAATAGTTTTTTGTCTCTCGGAAAGCGCCGGCTCAATTTCCAAAGTCCACTGATACATATCAACAATATCAATTTCCGCCAATTCGGAAATTGTTTTGTCTCCAACCCGATATTGACGGGCTTCCTGATTAAGACGAGTACCACCGCACTCAGGGCATACCGTAGTTTTAACAAATTGTGATGCCCATTTTTGTTCAGATGCTGACGCATCGCTATCGCGCTGTAATTCAATGTACTTGATAACTCCTTCAAAAGTAGCAAAATAGTTTGATGTACCCAATGCAGCGTTTTTAATCGTTAATGGCTCATTACTGCCATTTAATATCTCATCCAATGCTTCATCGGAAATTTCGGATAAAGGAGTTTTTTCGTCAAATCCATATTTTTCTCCAATGGCATCAATTTGCCAAAAAATCAATGAATGCCTGGATTTTCCTAATGGAATAATTCCTCCTTGAGCAATGCTCAGCGACCGATCAGGAATAATTTTGTCAATATCCATTTGATGCACATACCCCAATCCTTTACATCTGGGGCAAGCTCCCTGAGGCGAATTGAACGAAAAGTTATGCGGAGCAGGTTCACTATAAGAAATACCCGATGTAGGACACATTAGCTGCTTGCTAAAATGCCGCACTTCGTTGGCAGCATAATCCCAAAGCATAATATCACTGCTTCCTTGCTGCATTCCCGTGGCTATGGAAGCTTTTAGGCGACGATCATCGTCAGCCGACACTACCAATTTATCAATCACCAATTCAATGCTGTGATTTTTATAGCGATCGAGACGTATATTCGGCATCAACTCTTTTATTTCACCATCGACGCGTACATGCAGGTAGCCTTTTTTGCGTATTTGTTCAAACAGCTCTTTATAGTGACCTTTCCGGTTGCGCACTAGCGGGGCTAAAAGATAGATTTTCTTCCCTTGGTAGAGTTGCATGATGCGCTCCAAAATTTCATCATCGGTAAATTTCACCATCTTTTCTCCGGTCACATACGAATACGCCTCTCCCGCGCGCGCGAAAAGCAACCGTAGAAAATCGTAAATCTCGGTCGTTGTTCCCACGGTAGAACGAGGATTCTTGTTGGTGGTTTTCTGTTCAATGGAAATAACAGGGCTTAAACCGGTAATAATATCGACATCCGGACGCTCTAAATTGCCCAGGAAGTTCCGTGCATAGGCTGAAAACGTTTCAATATACCGACGTTGCCCTTCGGCAAAAATGGTATCGAAAGCTAACGATGATTTTCCACTCCCACTTAATCCGGTGATTACAACCAGTTTATTGCGTGGAATAATTACATCAATGTTTTTTAGATTGTGAACACGAGCACCATACACTTCAATTTGCTCGTTTTCAAATATATCGTGTTGCATATTAAAAATCAGAAATAGTGATAAACATCAAATCTAAATTATCTTTCTTGCCACCGAGCATATTGCCGGCGAACTGTCATTCTCGAGTAATAGTTGTACGCATAGTTTCAGCTCAGTCATCAATTCCAATTCACGCTGACACACGCGTTGCAAATAATAAATACTGGCTACTTTCACTGCAATAGGTGTCTTCACGAACAATATCCATTCAAAACAGCTGTTTATCAATGCTATCGGTAAATCATCAGGTAAGTTAGCAAATGAAATGATATTGAGGAGTAATCGTCTGATACTTTCGTTATTTGTATTTATTATTTTGTCTGATAGATGGTTGAGTATATTTTGTTGAAAATGTTCAGGATACTTTTCAAACAGTTTTTCAAGAGCCCATGCTGCATGCCAAGCCAATTGCCGGTTAGGATGATCAAGTAAAGCGAGCAGTTCACTGAGGCGTTCAGGGGTGGCATCTACCTCTTCGGCAAAAGAAACGATTTCTTTACGAGATAATGTCCGTGAAAGGAAAGTTTCAAAATCAATCATCACAGCTGATCTACAGTCGCCTACCGCTTTTAAGATGAAAAAAAATATAATCTGTAAAGTTAGCCAAAAGATCACACAAAGAATTTGCGGCCCCGCAACATTTCTTGTTTACCGGGAGGTCCAAGTAAACGTTCGACGTGAAACCCGACCTGCTGCATCATTCTTCTTACGGCTCCTTTTGCACTGTAAGTCACCAATATACCCTCGTTTTTTAAACTATGAAACAAGGTATCGAATAATCCTATTTGCCACATATCCTCTTGTTTGTTGGGCGCAAAAGCATCAAAATAAATCACGGAAAATTGATTTTCAGGCAATTTCATTTCAGTAAAATCAGCATGAATTTTGTGCAAATAAAAATAATCGTTGATTTGAATCCGTTCATTCCATGACGCTTCATGCAATTTCTGAAACAATGAGGTATCACCAAGCAATTCAGGATAGTTTAAACGTAAAGCATTATCAAGCGATAACGGATACAGCTCAACGGCCATATACTCGCAAACACGTTTCTGTTGAGTTGCCGCCAACGCAGTAAGTAACGCATTCAAACCGGTTCCAAAACCCACTTCAAAAACCTGCCAATTTTCCAAAGGCGAAACAAACAAGCCGGCATTCAAAAATACATGATTTGATTCCTGAATGGCGCCATGAATGGAATGATAATGCTCGTCCATTTCCGGCAAAAAGAAGGTATTTGAGCCATCCTCAGTAAGTTGTAAAACGAAAGATTGCATAGAAACCGATTCAATTTAAATAGACAAAAGTAACCATTAAATAGATCGGTTTTTCATGTTCGTCAAGAACGACATCAAAGAACATAGATAAAACAACTTTTTTTTTAGAAAGACAACATGAAGATGGGTTGGGAATAACTATCTTTGCAAAACAATTAGAGCATGAATTTTCGCAACAAAATATTTCTTCAAATAGCATGTCAATGAGCTATTTAAAAACTATTTAAATGCTATTTAAATACCCATTTAACAAAGAACCATTTTGTTACATTACCCCCACCAGACAAAGACACGCATAAGATTCAACACAGAGAATAAATTAGTATGCGAGTTCCTTGTATTCTTAATGAAAAAATAAAATAAATCCACATGAAACAATTAGAATATCTTATCGCTGAAAAATTGCTCAAGGTGAAAGCCGTAAAGTTACAACCCAACAATCCTTTCACATGGGCATCAGGTTGGAAATCACCTATTTATTGTGATAATCGAAAAACATTATCTTATCCTGAAATTCGCAACTTCATTAAGATTGAATTAGCTCGTATCGTTCGTGAAAAATTTGATCAGGCAACGGTTATAGCCGGCGTTGCCACGGGAGCTATCGCACAGGGCGCTATGGTAGCCGAAGAACTGGGTCTTCCGTTCATTTATGTACGTTCCAAACCGAAAGATCACGGATTAGAGAACCTTATTGAAGGGGACTTACCACCGGGCAGCAAGGTATTGGTCATTGAGGATTTAATCTCTACCGGAGGAAGCAGTCTTAAAGCTGTCGAAGCCATTCGTAATGATGGCAGCGAAGTAATCGGCATGTTGGCCATTTTCACTTATGGATTTTCCGTTGCCGAAAAGCAAATGCACGATGCCAAAGTAGAATGCGTCACACTAAGTAATTACGAAGCCATTCTCCGCGTGGCTCTGGAAACTGACTATATTGCAGAAAGCGATTTAAAAACACTCCAGGAGTGGCGCCACAACCCATCAAAATGGCATCCAACAACTAACAAATTAAATCCATGACTCTATTCAAAAGCGACATAAAACGGATTGCATCCTCACCCGAAATAGTTTACGAAACATTATCCGACTTACGTAATTTAGAAAATTCTCGCCATTTAATTCCTGAAAATTCAATTCAAGATGTTGAGTTTCATGAAGACAAATGTTTCTTTTCCATTCCTCCATTAGGTAAAATAGAACTTTCCATTCGCGAACGAGTTCCAGTATCCTCCATTCAATTTAGTTCTGAAGATGCTCCAATTGATTTTCATCTAATCATCCAACTACAACCTTTAGACGACGGAAAACATACCCATCTGCAAGTTGAAGTCCATGCCGACATACCTCAAATGGTAAAAATGATGTTTGGAGGAAAGATTCAACAATTTGTCAATCAATTTGCAACCGCTTTGGAAAGTATTCATTATAACTAATTGATTCATTACTTTTAGGTTATGGCAAAAAAACTATGGGATAAAGGGATAGCAACCAATAAAGAAATCGAACGATTCACTATCGGTCATGATCAGGAATTGGATATGCAACTTGCGCCTTACGACGTGTTAGGCTCCATGGCACACATCATCATGCTTGAAAAGATTGGGTTGTTGGAAAAAAATGAACTGAAACCCTTGCTTCAATCATTGAAAACCATTTATCTCCAGATTGCACAAGGCAACTTCACAATTGAACCGGAAGTAGAAGACGTGCATTCCCAAATCGAATTACTGCTCACCCGCTCTTTGGGCGATTTAGGCAAAAAAATTCATAGCGGACGTTCCCGCAACGATCAGGCTTTGCTCGATTTGAAACTGTTTGCACGTCATCGCATAGAAATTACCGTTGAACTTATTCAACAACTAATTGATACTTTATTAGAACAAAGCGAACGCTACAAGAAAGTGTTGATGCCGGGTTACACGCATCTTCAAGTAGCCATGCCATCATCGTTTGGCCTTTGGTTTGGAGCGTATGCCGAAGGGTTAACTGATGACCTTCAACTACTGCTGGCAGCCTATCGCATTGCAAACCGCAATCCACTCGGCTCAGCAGCAGGTTATGGCTCATCATTTCCCCTCAACCGGCAAATGACCACGGATTTACTTGGATTCGATTCGATGAATTACAACGTTGTTTATGCACAAATGGGGCGGGGAAAAATGGAACGTATCGTCACCACAGCCTTGGCTTCCGTCGCCGCAACTTTGTCGAAATTAGCCTATGATGCCTGCCTGTTTTCGAGCCAAAACTTTGGATTCGTTCAATTGCCTGACGCCTTTACAACCGGTTCGAGCATCATGCCTCACAAAAAAAATCCAGATGTTTTTGAGCTGACAAGGGCAAAATGCAATAAGCTGCAAGCTGCTCCACAGCAAATCTCTCTCATTATAAACAATTTGCCATCCGGATACTTCCGTGATATGCAAATTACAAAAGAGTGTTTCATTCCTACATTTGAAGAATTGGATGATTGCCTTCGTATGACAACCCTGATAATGCCACAAATCACAATCAATCAATCAATTCTTGATGATTCACGGTACGATTTAATGTTTAGTGTCGAAGCTGTCAATGATTTAGTCCAACATGGGATGCCGTTTCGCGACGCTTATAAAAAAATTGGCGACGACATTGCCGCCGGTGCTTTCCATCCCACAAAAACGATTCATCACACGCATGAAGGCAGCATTGGAAACCTTTTCAACGATGAAATCCGCCGGCTTAAAAATGATCTGATTGCAGCATTCCATTTTGAAAAAAGAAGTGAAGCAGAAAGCAACTTGTTGTCAATGGCAGAATAATTCCTCACAAATCAATTCGCACAGCACCCGTCTTTTTCATATCGATGCACACAATACCCAACGAATCACACGATTGTTGAATGTTGCGGCTATACCACGGTGAAATGGTTTGATCAATAATCACATTTTGGGGATCAACGAAACGACACAACCGTTCAAAAGTAATTCGTGTTTTGTTTCCAACAATCAGATAATCAACTTTTATCCGTCGTGATGTCTTTTTATTTCTGAATAACGAATCATTTGTTACCAAGAAATGTCGCCCTTCAAACGAAGCAAAAGATTGGACTAAATACCTTGGCGCATGTACTCGTTTTTTCAAATAAAAAGCTTTCTCCATTTCATTCAACGACGCACTATCGGATGTGATGGCATAATGTCGGGACCCAAGCAGAAAATCGACATGCGTATGCTGATTATCCGCCAAAACTATCACTTGGTGATGCACATAACCGTCGTACGTTCTCCAAAACGAATCGGACAAAAACAATACAACCGCACTTAGTCCCACAGCCAAAAACAGAAATCGTTTTGATGAAAAATAGGCTGTAAAGGCAATGATCACGACAAAGGAAAGATAAAGCTGATATTCATCAATCCAACAATTATATGCAGCTGACGGCAACTGCTCGATCCACCTAATAGTGCCATTCATAAGAATCAACATCCATTTCAACACAAAAGCAACTACCGAAGCCACCACCGGAAAAGGAGATACGGCTAACAGTGCCATTGCCATATACATAATCCACCCGGCAGCCGGAACCACCACCAAATTTCCCAGCCAAAAGAAATTTGCAAAACGATGAAAATAAAAAACACCCAATGCAGAGGTACCCAATTGTGCAGCGACGGAAACACATAATAAACCCCAAAGCCATTTTAAGGGTTTGCTCTTGATATAAACCAAGGTTCTGAATTTTGGTTCAAAATAAACAATGCTCACCACTGCAATGTAGCTCAATTGAAATCCCACATCAAAGAAATAGGCAGGCCTAATAAGCAGCATCACAAAAGCCGAGAAAAACACCGTATTCATTATCTGAGGCTTGCGTAACAACACAAAACCAAGCGCTACTAAAGAAAACATCAACGTGGCTCTTACCACGGCAGGTGACATTCCGGTCAATAAGGCAAAGCCCCACAATAGCAAAATAATCAGTAATTGTTTGATCACAAATAATTTCCTGTTCTTGTCCATAAAACCTAACAAGAAATAAAAGACAGCATAAATCACAGCCACATGCAACCCCGAAACAGATAGCACATGCAAAGTGCCTGAAACACTATAACTATCACGCAATTCTCGTGATAAGGCATCGTTATATCCCAACATCAACGCCGAGACTACCGCAAATTCATCGCCATCAATATGATACTGACGGTACACATTCAACAATTTTGCACGTAGATGCGATGATGACGCATAAAGAGAAAACCCGGTTCCCTTTTTCACCAAGCGGAATTTACCTGCTGAAACATAACCGGTGGCCGAAATTCCATGATGTTGAAGATAACGATTGAAATCAAATGTTTCGGGGTTCCCTGATGAACGCACAGGAGCAAAAATGGTGGAAACTAACAATTGATCGCCAAAATCAAACAGTGGATGCAACGAATCTTTTGCAACATACAAAAAAGCATGTTTGCTGATTACTTGTTGCGCTGTGTCATGATACCAACGAAGAATATCCACTTGATACAAAGTCGATTTCGCTTTTTCAATCGGAGCGCCACTGATTTCCACCAAAAACACGCCTTTCATTCCTTCTTGAGGGAAAGCTACTTGCTTTTGGTCGGACTCCATCCGCCACATTCCAAGAATAACGAGCAATCCCATGACACTTATACCAAACAACCAACGAAATCGAAATTGTTCAATAAACAACCAACTCAACACAATGCCAAGAATGCAAGCCGACGCCATTATTATCAAGACAACTGAAGAAAAAGCAACTTGATTGGCCAGCACGATACCAACAATCAATGCAAACAGAATACGAAAAAATGGTGTTGTATGAACAAATTGAATCATAGATACTCTACTTTGGAGTTAATCATGCTTTATCATCTATTTTTTTGATTTCACTTACTGGCTGAATTCGTATATTCAATGCCGAATAGAACTGATTTGACTTCTGTAACTTCTTATCTTCTCTAACTTCCATTCATTTTTGAAATCACATAAGTCATACTGAAGATTCGGCATCTTGACTATCATCATTTCCTTCTTTAAAAGTCTCCTCTTCAAGCCCATATTTCATAGCTAATCGGGTCAAGTCGTCATCTTCTTCATCTGGCAACGTGGTTTCTTCATCATCAGAATGATACGCTTTTGCTCGTCGAAAAATGAATGCAGCCAACGAACCTGCAATAGCACCCGAAAGATGCCCTTCCCACGAAATGGTTTCATTGGGTAGAAAAGGAAACATATCCCACACCATGCTACCATACCAAAAAACGACAACCAACGATATAGCCGTCAATGCAACCGAAGGAGTAATCAACCCGCTCCAAAAAAGGAAAAAAGCCAATCCGTAAATAATGCTGCTGGCTCCGATATGATAGCTTTCCCTCCCGATGATCCAGAGCAAAACGCCGGTTATCAACCAAATAACGATCAGAATACGATGTGCATCAACGTGATAAAAATAATAAAGCGCTGTCGAAAGTATAAAAAAAGCAGGCAAATTATTGCCTAAATGACTCCATCCTTCATGAACAAAAGGATGAAACAAAATACCCCAAGCGCCGGACAACGTTCGGGGATAAATCCCGAAACGATAAAGATTCCATCCCAGGCCAAGTTGTAATAAAAGCACCAGCAACATAACCAACGAAAGCAACGAAGGAATCACCAAGGCATGAAGCAATCGCCGGCGTTCTGCCGACATGGAAGGAGAAAATATCATCCGCAATTTTTCCACAAATATAAATACTTTTAAACAAAACATACCTTCCCGAACAAATTTATGGTGTAAAAACGCATAAAGTGTAAGGAATAAAACGTACCTTTGACCAACGAACTGATAAAACGGTTGTAAACCAAAACCAGCCGTATTTCCACGCGCAAAAGCTTATTATGAACACAAAAGACAAACGATCAAACTCTCTAAAAGAAACCATTATGTCAGAAGAAGTAAAACAACCCACCACCGAAAAACTGAAAGCCTTACAATTGGCTATGGAAAAAATAGACAAAGATCATGGCAAGGGAACCATCATGAAAATGGGAGATAATCGCGTGGAAGAGGTATCGGTCATCTCCACCGGATCCATAGGATTAAATGCTGCACTGGGTGTCGGAGGATTACCTCGCGGACGAGTCATTGAAATCTTTGGACCTGAATCATCAGGAAAAACTACGTTAGCCATTCATGCAATTGCTGAAGCTCAAAAATTAGGAGGAATAGCCGCCATCATTGATGCAGAACACGCATTCGACCGTTTTTATGCTGAGAAATTAGGCGTAGATATTGCCAACTTGCTCATTTCGCAACCTGATAATGGAGAACAAGCGCTCGAAGTTGCCGACCAACTGATTCGTTCGTCTGCCGTTGACATTGTAGTAATTGACTCAGTGGCTGCACTCACACCAAAAGCCGAATTAGAAGGCGATATGGGAGATTCAAAAATGGGTCTTCAGGCACGTTTGATGTCGCAAGCATTGCGTAAATTGACTGCCAACATCAGCAAAACAAATACCTGCTGCATTTTCATCAACCAGCTTCGCGACAAAATCGGCGTGATGTTCGGCAGCCCCGAAACCACCACCGGCGGAAATGCACTGAAGTTCTACGCATCTATTCGCTTAGATATTCGCCGCATTGGTCAAATCAAAGAAGGTGAAGATGTGATGGGTAATCAAACACGCGTTAAAGTAGTCAAGAACAAAGTGGCGCCACCCTTCCGCAAAGCTGAATTCGATATCATGTTTGGTGAAGGCATCTCACGCGTAGGTGAGATCGTTGATTTAGGTGTTGAGCATAACATCATCAAGAAAAGTGGTTCATGGTATAGTTACGGCGATACAAAAATCGGACAGGGACGCGATGCCGCCAAAAACTTACTCAGAGATAAT
Organism: Paludibacter sp.; assembly: GCA_027450045.1. Classification (GTDB taxonomy): domain Bacteria; phylum Bacteroidota; class Bacteroidia; order Bacteroidales; family Paludibacteraceae; genus Microbacter. Next base: position 57,809 of record DAIDKM010000006.1, read on the forward strand.
CCCGAACTTGCAGCGGAACTTGAAAGCAAAATTGCAGAGGCTCTGAAAATCCCTAAAACAGCGAAATAATAAATAACGCGCATCATTTCATTCCAAATCTCTCTATCAATGGGATGTCAGCAGATGTTCGTTCTTTCTTGTAGTAAACTCAGCAAAAAACTTTGATCATGGGAAAAGTAATTATTATTGGCGCTGGTGGTGTCGGTACGGTAGTTGCCCACAAAATAGCACAAAACCACGCGGTATTTACCGGGATTTTATTAGCCAGCCGCACAAAATCAAAATGTGATGTCATCGCAGCCGATGTCAAAAAGCGTACCGGAGTCGATATAAAAACTGCACAAGTCGATGCCGACAATGTCAATGAGTTGGTTGCATTATTTCAGGCTTTTCAACCCGAGTTAGTGGTCAATGTCGCCCTACCCTATCAAGACTTAACCATCATGGACGCTTGTCTTGCAACTGGCGTAAACTATTTGGATACGGCAAACTATGAACCCAAAGACGAAGCGAAATTTGAATATAGCTGGCAATGGGCCTATCAGGATAAATTCAAGGCAGCCGGACTCACAGCAATCTTAGGTTGTGGCTTCGACCCGGGTGTAACCAGCGTATTTACGGCTTACGCAGCTAAACATCATTTTGACGAAATGCATACGCTCGACATTGTCGATTGCAATGCCGGCGATCATGGCAAAGCCTTCGCCACCAACTTCAACCCCGAAATCAACATTCGCGAAGTAACCCAAAAAGGCAAATATTGGGAAAACGGGCAATGGGTCTGGACAGAACCGCACGAAATCCACCAGCCTCTCCATTATCCGAATATCGGTGCAAAAGAGTCCTATCTCATTTATCACGAAGAATTGGAGTCATTGGTCAAGAATTTTCCCACACTGAAACGCGCTCGTTTTTGGATGACTTTTGGACAAGAATACCTGACTCATCTGCGTGTGATTCAAAATATCGGCATGGCACGCATCGACGAGGTTGAATACAACGGGCAAAAAATTGTGCCTATTCAATTTCTGAAAGCCGTTTTACCAAATCCGGGCGATTTAGGCGAGAACTACACAGGATGGACCTCCATCGGATGCCGCATTGCCGGAACAAAAGATGGAAAACCGAAAACCTACTATATTTACAATAATTGCAGCCACGAAGCAGCGTATAAAGAGACCGGCACACAAGCTGTCAGTTACACGACAGGGGTTCCCACTGCCATTGGCGCCATGATGTTTATCACAGGCGAATGGCGTAAACCGGGCGTTTATAATGTGGAAGAATTTAATCCCGACCCTTTCCTGGAACAACTGACTAAACAAGGCTTGCCTTGGAAAGAGGTTGTCAACGGAGATTTGGAAATATAATTGCTACAAGAAGAGGCGTTGGAAACAATGCCTCTTCTTCTTTTTATACCTACTGCTGACATTCAATTCCAATTTTTGGCGTAAAAACAGACATTCAATTCCAATTTTTGGCGTAATATTTGGAATTACTGGAAAAGCATAGTAACTTTGTCCCGTTAAAGTGACAAAGATCTCCAAGTGACGCAAAAATGAAACGAGCATGTCAATTACTTACATCCAAGAGTATGAGCATAGTTGACATGCGAGTTCCATACACCCTTAGTGTAGAAAAATAAATGTATGAAAAACAGGAAAATAGCACCCGTTCTTTTGCAAAAAAGCATGTCAAAATTCGGGAGAATTTTGGTATTGACAGGCGCCCGACAAACAGGCAAAACTACATTGGTACGACGCATATTCCCTGATTATCAATACCTATCAATTGAAGATCCTGTTTTACAAAATAGCTACCTGCAATTAAGCGCTTCTCAATGGGAAACTCTTTATCCAAAAGCAATTCTTGATGAAATTCAAAAAGAACCCCAATTAATAGAAAGTATTAAAGCCACCTACGACCAATGGGAAGAACCCCGTTACATCTTGTTAGGTTCCAGTCAACTCTTATTAATGGAGAAAGTTCGGGAGAGTTTAGCCGGACGATGCACTATTTTTGAGATACTCCCACTCACCTTGCCCGAGCTGAAAACAATGAACTGGGATGAATCTGTATCCGATTCACTCTTTCAGCAAGGCTTAAAAAATGCGTTTGACGGAGATTACACCCCTTCGTTTTTGTTAGATAAAAACTACGCGGAAAAGATGCAAGCTTATCACCACTATTTACATTTTGGCGGTTATCCGGCTGTGAGTGGTGAAGACGAAACCGAAGATGAAAAATTCGATTGGCTGCATAACTATGTCCGCACGTATCTCGAACGTGATGTACGCGATTTGGCTGCCTTTCGCGATTTGGAACCATTTGTGCAATTGCAACACTATCTGGCACTAAACACGGGAAATCTGATTAATGCCTCTTCCATTGCCAAACAATTGGGTGTCACTTCAAAAACGGTGCAACGATATATCAAATATTTCGAAATGAGCTATCAAGCCATTGTCTTACCTTCATGGTCAAAAAACCAAAACAAACGATTGGTCAAATCTTCCAAAATTCATTACATGGATCAGGGAATTGTACAAGCTGTTTTAAATAAACGGGGAGGCATGACCGGAAATGAATACGAAAGCGCCATCATTGCTGAAATTTACAAACAAGCAAAAAATGCGCAATCAACCGTTCAATTTTATTTTCTTCGAACATTTGACAACAAAGAAGTGGATCTTCTGTTAGAATTTCCTGATTACTACTTGGCTTTTGAAATAAAAATGGCAACCAAAGTAACCCAGACAGATGCGAAACACCTGATGGCATTGCAAGAAATCATAGACAAACCATTGAAAAAAGCATTTATCCTTTCCAACGATGTTGAAACAAAACATTTTGACGAAAAAACAGTGGCTCTTCATGCTGCCATGTTCTTAGGATAATGCTAGTTAAGTTATAACTTTTTGAATATTACAAACAATACATTCTCCACAAATATGATCGATTACGCTCAAATACCCTCTCCTTGCTTTGTGCTCGATGAAGAACGTTTGCGTAACAACTTAGCGCTGATTCGTTCCGTGAAAGAACGGGCTAATGTGGAAATAATTCTGGCTTTCAAGGCTTTTGCCATGTGGAGCATATTTCCCGTTGTGCGCGAATACATCCGTTACTCCACTGCCAGCTCGGTAGCCGAAGCGCAATTGGCATTCGAAGAGATGGGTAATCCGGCTCATACCTATGCACCTGTTTATTCCGATAAGGAGTTTCCGGCTATTTTGAAATACAGCAGCCACATCACCTTCAACTCGCTTGCCCAATTTGAGCATTTCCACCCGCAAACAAAGCAAGCCGATCATGCCATTTCATGCGGATTACGCGTCAATCCTGAGTTTTCATCCGTCGGTACCGATCTGTACAACCCATGCTCACTTGGCTCTCGTCTTGGCATCACGGCTGATCAGTTAGGCGATCGGCTGCCCGAAGGTATTGAAGGATTGCATTTCCACACGTTGTGCGAATCGCAATCGACGGATCTCGAACAAACACTCATCGTAGTGGAAGAGAAGTTTGGCCGCTATTTCGATCAAATCAAATGGCTCAACATGGGCGGCGGACACCTGATGACCCGTAAAAGCTACGATGTGGAGCATTTGATTCATCTTTTGAAAACCTTTCGGTCAAAATACCCGCACCTGCAACTCATTCTCGAACCCGGCAGTGCCTTTGCATGGGAAACAGGTGAGTTGGTATCAACGGTACTTGATATAGTTGACAATAAAGGCATCGTAACCGCCATGCTCGACGTCTCTTTTGCCTGTCACATGCCCGACTGCTTAGAAATGCCCTATAAACCTGCAATTCTTGGTGCTACCGATCCCATCGCAGGCAAACCCACCTATCGCATGGGCGGCAACAGTTGCCTTTCCGGCGATTTTGTCGGCGATTGGTCTTTCGACAAACCTTTACACATCGGCGATCGCGTTGTGTTTTGGGACATGATGCACTACACAATGGTTAAAACCACCTATTTCAATGGAGTGACACACCCTTCCATCGGCGTATGGACGCGTGAGAACCAATTTCGATTGATACGCGAGTTTGGATATGAAGATTACAAAAACCGGCTTTCATAATCAAATCTCAAAACAGGGAACCGAGGCCACAAAGCGCATTCTTCCTCAAAAAAGCAGTAAAGAGTTTGGCCGTTCTGAAAAAAAACCTATCTTTGCAGTCGCAAAAAATCATTGTCTTTAGGCATGTTCTTTGATTGTTAGCACGACAAAATTGCGGAAGTAGCTCAGTTGGTAGAGCACGACCTTGCCAAGGTCGGGGTCGCGGGTTCGAGTCCCGTCTTCCGCTCGCAAAGGCGCATCTCGCCTCTTTTTAGTCTGCCCGGATGGCGAAATTGGTAGACGCGTTAGTTTCAGGGACTAGTGGTCGAAAGGCTGTGCAGGTTCGAGTCCTGTTCCGGGCACAACATTTTGTGATATTTACCCAGGTG
>DAIDKM010000007.1 GCA_027450045.1 Paludibacter sp.
ATTCCCGGGCAACTGAAGCATGTCAATTAACTCATTCAAATCCTTCTTTGAATAGTTACCAGCCCTGAAATTATTGATCAGTTGATGTAAATGTGTCATAATAAATTCATTTTGGGATTTTGTTGATGGTTCATCATCCCCCGCAATGGTTGTTACATTCTATATAACGCATTGCTCGAATGATTCCCCTGCTCTGTCTCAAATTATTTTTGAATATTTTCCGGACACTTGTATTAGACAGTAAAAACAATCTGAATAAAGTCATTTCAAAGGCTTTTCAATGACGTTTTATTAGCAATTAATCAAGAACAATCCGTTGCTTTTCATACGTCTATTTTTATTTTTAACACTAAGGATGTATGGAACTCGCCAAATAGTCATTCTCTTGAGCATAAGCGTTTTTATGGCTCGTTTCATTTTGTACAAAACAAAAACGGACACCTGACGTGGTGTCCATCCATAGCATTTAATTCCGTAAAGTTTATCCAATAACCATTTTCACCTCACATGAAACTTGTTGATGTAGCCAATAAACAGAACGAATTTAATTCCAGTAACTTCTCTCTTCCCGTAACTTCCAACTCCCACTATTTAGGTTACAGCATTCATATTTAATACCTTCAGTGTATTCGCTATTTTCACATGTCACTTTTCCACAAACAGGAAATAAAAGAGAGCTGTCCAGATGCCGAAGCTTCCGAGATGTTGTTTGAAGAAAAACAGGGCTTTCGAAAGATGATCTTCCACCGTTTTTTCGGTGATTCCCCTCATTGCGGCGATCTCTTTGTTCGACAACCCTTTTTCACGGCTCAATCTGAAAATTTCTCTGCGTTTCGTCGGAAGTTGTTCGATCAGTTGTTCGTAACGCTCTCTCAAAAACGTATAATCTGTTTGTTCTTCAGTTCCTTGTGTATTCGATGTGGCGGCTTGTGCCAGATAATCGATGTATTTCTGTTCGGTGACACGTTTGCGGAATAATGACAATACAGTATTTTTGGCAACCGTAAAGAGAAAGGCATCAAAATTGGTTTCTTTTCTCAATATCAAGCGATTTTCCCACATCGTGATAAACACTTCCTGTACTACATCGTACGCATCTTCTTCGTTTTTCAGATAGGCTACCGAAAAACGAAAAATTTTAGCATGGTACACAGCATAAATTTCATCAATGACAGTGCGATCGTCCATACGTAGGCGTTCGGCAAAAGATTCTTCGTTGTAAATCATCGCAAAATAGATTGGTTAATAAAAATCGGAAAAAGATTGCTTTATACAATTAACTCACTGTCAATTAATAAAATATTTGATTCAATTGTAGTCCTAAACTCAGCAATATGAAAAAGAAATCTCTATCAAATCATGGCCAAAGATAAGCAGTTTAGTGCCATTCTATGCACAAAACCGTCATTTTTGTCAAAAATTGAATGAATGCGCTAAAAATACAGTGAAGTTGATTCCTTCCCGCCTATCCCCTTGTTTATGAAACACAACTGTTTTCGTATCATATACACTTCTGATTACAGCACCATGGTGAACCAATTTTGATTAAACATCATTAATTGGTTTTTTTATCATAACGAATAGAGGAAAGCACATTCTCTATCTTGAACTTCCATCAAATTTTGTTCAGCCTTAACTAATCTTACTTTTCGGATTCTTTTGCCAATTGCTTTGTTCAATGAATGATTCTGCTTCTGTTTTACCAGAGAATCCAATGATGCGAACTTTGAACAGGTTGTGATCATACTGAATAATAATAGGTTTAGTGGTACGCTGCGACCACATTTTCTGAGCGCTCAAAGCATCGGCTTCTTTTGAAAATTCCCCCACTTGGACTACAACATTGGCTCTGAAAACAGGAATGTAAATTGCCTTAAATCCCAACTTTTTTAATTGCGGAGCATACTTTCGTGCTATGTTCCGGTTAGCAAATCCTGGGATTTGTACTTTATGAAACCCATCTGCATAAACAATAATCACATGCTTACCTGATTTTTCAGCTACCTTCCTTTCAAACTCGAAAGCGCTTTTTTTGATTCTAAATGCACCCAGTTGCAAAACATTCCATTCGAATGGTACTACAACAGGAATATAAGAATTGACAGTAGGGATGACTTCTTTATGGATAATCTTTTGCGTTGTATCAACACTGGAAGCAACAATAAGACACGGTTCGAAATTTAAATGTTGCACGACAGCCCCTTTATATTCAAATTGTTGTCCATCGTGATAAAGAGTCGGATCAAATTTTTCATGTTGATTGGCAGGCTTTAGTTTCTCTAAAATCAAATCACGATCAGCATGTTGTACAGAATCCGTCTGAGTTGTATCAATTGAAAACGGCATACAATCATTAAATGTGTTTTCATCCATCGCTTTAATCACACCTTCGCATGGGACAGGAACTCTAAATGAATATTTTCCTTGATCATTTGTTTTGGCAACATAAACTCTTTTTTCCAATTTATTGAATAAAAAGACGGTGGCGCCTTTCCATGGATCTAACATATGTACCTCTTTTACAAATCCTTCAATGCAAGTTTCCTTCGACACCTTTTTAATGAAAAGATCACAATTGGAAAGATTCTGAGTCGATGTTGTTACAACATTCGAAATGGCATCAACACTTTTCCATCCATCATGAAGTAACGGTTTAGGAATAGGCGTACCCACCATTGAAGGAGACATGGAAAGCATTAATGGCATATTGGTACCATTGATCGGACAATGAATTAATTTATAACTTCCATCCGCATTTACACGAGAAGAAGACAAAATAGTGAATGAAACCGGATCAACCAGCAAAACATAAAATTCGCCTGAAGCAGGATGAATCACTTTTTTTACACCATTTGTAAAATCCCAAATCCGACCTTCAATCGAAACGGATGCAAGTCGTGTTGAAGAAACAGCATTCAGCGCCACACCCCAAAACCAAGAGTTAATTGTTCGTACATTGCCGAAATCATCAGCTTGATAATCATTTAAATCATTCCCATCAACGGATGGCGCTGGTATTAATTGCTTCAGATTCCCATCTCCATTCCATGCATGAGTAGGAGTAATAGATCCAACAATACTATTATCCAAACCGGAGCATGTTAAATTATTCAGCTCGTTTTTTAGCTTATTACCAACTCTATTTAACTTGCTATCGTCCCAATATACCTTCAGGTGGTCAATCTTTACCGGAGCTATGCATGCAATATTAAATCCTCTTTTGTTAATTTCGGCATCATAAATTGGTAAATTACCGCGTCCCTTATTGTAAGTCACAACAATGCTAATTTTCGTTCCATCTGCCACGTTATTTCCTATCCCATCTTTTCCATCCCAGACATAAGAGTTTAATCCTTTTTGACATTCAGGAATCTCTATCACGCGATTTGAAGCAAGATTGTGGGCAGTAGAATCTGCATCAATGACTAAACGACAATCGCCGGCCTGAGAAAGATAAAAACGTATTGTGTAAGGTCCCGGATAACATCCAATAATGCCTGGATCGGCAAATATAGGAGAAGCAGGTAAAGAGGCATAATGATAGACTGTAGAATCAGGTGGGTTGAGAAAAACAGGATAACCACCAATGAAAGAAGGTGATACAACATTATTTCGAGAAATGCGATCTTTCAACCAATTACCTGTGTTTGAAATTCCATAACGGGTCATGGCAATATTAAAGTCAATCGGCTCAAAACCATTCTCAAAAGTAATTTTATACACTACTCCGTCGTCGGTCATTGGATAAAGTATGGGTGATGCATTCGCAGAAACCACATTGGCAAAGGTTTTTGGATCAATTGCGATCAATCCCCATTTTACACAATGTACCCGACCTGAATGAATTTTTCCAAAATCAGTTGCTACTGTTAAATCAAAATAAGGAGCATAAGACCACACCGAAGATGCCATTTGAGTAGCTCCACCATCATTGCTTCTATAAAGTTCAATCCAATACTCCCCGTTTGTTTTTGGAGTAAATACCAAGGGTAAATAACCGTTTGGATTTAAATTGTCTATTTGTGGACCTGCAATAGCCTGCCGATAAGTTGAAATAAAACCAGCGCCGGAAGTAGGTAATTTAATAGGTCCGGCAGCCAGGGATCCGTCAGGTGAAAAGATTTTCATGTACATGTTATACAGTGCGCCACCTCCATATTCCTGACTTGATACCCGTGTTACCGAACTCATATATTCCATGGGTGAATTAGTGCCACTGCCATATCGCTGCCAATTAAACCCATAAAATAATTTTTCTGTCGTGCAGTCAGTAATTCTGAAATAAATTCGATCGCTTTCATCGCAACCTAAATAATCTCCATTGTTTCGCGAAGGTAATAGCGCTAATGCAGTACAACTATTAGGCGTTGGAGAAATTGTATTCGTACCTTCTGCCGATACAGTTTGTGCAACCGTTAATGCAAAACTTGCCACCAAAATGCAATTAATGAGCCTCTGAAGCTCTCTGAAAGAAATGCCAAAGAAGTTGGATAAAGGAATACTTATATTCAAATGATGAGTTAAGGACGAACAACTGATTTGATACCATACGGTTTTAAAGTTTTTATTCTTTTTATTATCAACAATTTGCATACGTAGATGATTATTCTTTTAAGGTCGTATGGAACTCGTCCCAAACTCGGGATTCATTTCATCTGAACATTTCTATTTTAGCTTCTAATTATGGCTCCCTAAACGCATACAAAACTAAGGATATTTGTTTATGTACCAAACATAATTTATCCATCCATCCGAATTTTCAATTCGGGGATAAAAAGACAGTCAAATCCATTGCAAGAATAATCTATTTCCATTTGCACATTCGATTTGAACACGAATAACTAAGATATGGACACCTTATAGTTTTTAGCTTCAGCTGTTTTCTATTGTCTGTTGGTGTACCACTCCTATTGCTTTTTTTTGTTAAAGCTTACGGAATGATCCAAATAAAATATTCACTAAATGATTGGTTCCATCTCAATTTAAGAAAATAAGAGGGGATTAACCCATAAAATTCTTACAAATGGAAAGTCAATTATCTATTTTCATATCAGACTGTCAGTTCACATCAAAAACTTTCTTGTTTTATTTTTCAATAAAAGAACTCTACCTTTGTTTATTGTAATACATTGCATCTAAGCCAATGCAATACGCTAATATTTATTGATTTACAACACACTAATCGTTCAAAAAAAATTAAGATGAAAAGGGAATCTTTTGTTGATCGTCATAATGGCATTACAGAAAAAGAGATGCCACACATGTTATCTGCCATTGGAGTTACCACGTTAGATGACTTGATTGATCAGACCATACCATCGGACATCAGACTAAAAAAGCCACTTCAATTGCCACCGGCAATGAGTGAGTATGCTTATAGCAAACACATTAACACATTAGCAGAAAAAAACAAACTCTTTGCAACGTATATTGGCATGGGGTATTACAATACTATTACTCCGGCTGTGATTTGGCGTAATGTTTTTGAAAACCCGGTTTGGTACACTTCATACACACCCTATCAAGCGGAAATTTCTCAAGGCCGACTCGAAGCATTGCTCAATTTTCAAACGATGGTTAGTGAGTTAACCGCCCTTCCGCTTACCAATGCCTCGTTGTTGGACGAAGCCACTGCGGCAGCTGAAGCCATGACTATGTTTCACAATACACGTAATAAAGCACAAGAACAAGCAGAAGTAAACACGTTGTTAGTCGATAAAGAATGCTGGGCACAAACCCTTTCTGTACTTCAAACACGCGCCATACCTCAAGGCATCACATTACTCATCACCGATATTTCCACGTTCGATTTCTCTACTCCGGTGTTCGGAGCCATTGTGCAATACCCAAATGCCAATGGAGAACTTGTCGATTATGCCTCTTTTGTGGAAAAAGCGCATGCACACGAATGTCGCGTCGCAGTAGCAACCGATTTGATGGCATTGACACTCTTAACTCCTCCGGGCGAATGGGGCGCTGATGTAGCATTTGGATCCACACAACGTTTCGGAATACCTATGAGCTATGGCGGGCCATCAGCAGCTTTCTTTGCTACCCGCGATACCTTCAAACGCGATATTCCGGGACGAATCATCGGCATATCGAAAGATGTACAAGGGCGACCAGTCTATCGGTTGGCATTGCAAACCCGCGAACAGCATATCAAGAGAGAAAAAGCCACGTCTAATATCTGCACGGCACAAGCATTACTTGCCACCATGGCAGGATTTTATGCAGCATATCACGGTCCTGAAGGATTAAAAGCCATTGCACAAAACATCCACCGCCGCGCAGTGACAGTGGCAAAAGTAATGGAAAACATGGGATTTTACGTGCTAAACACCCATTTTTTCGATACTATCAAAGTGAGTTGTCCTACGTCTGTTTCGGTAAAAACTCTCAAAGAAAATGCGTTAAGACAACATATTAATCTTCGCTATTTTCCATCAGGAGAAATAGGTATCAGCATTGACGAAACGACGGATGAGGAAGCAATTTCGCATCTCATCAAACTTTTTTCGACAACAATCGGTAATTTATCGTCCGTCACCTATTTTGAGAACACCGACTCATTGATTCCAAAGCATTTACAACGCACATCTTCTTTTCTGCAACAACCCGTTTTCAACAATTATCATTCAGAGACGGAAATGATGCGATATATCAAGAAGTTGGAACGACGCGACATGTCATTGGCTCACTCCATGATTTCATTGGGGTCATGCACCATGAAGCTGAATGCAGCATCCGAAATGCTCCCTTTAAATCATCCGGGCTGGGGATCGCTCCATCCTTTTGTGCCAATTGATCAAGCCGAAGGTTATCATGAATTGTTTGCTGAACTGAAAAACTATTTAGCTGAAATTACAGGATTTCCCGCTGTCACCTTTCAACCCAACTCGGGGGCTGCAGGCGAATATACTGGATTAATTACTATTCGCAACTATTTCAAAAAGCAAGGGGAAACACAACGCAATATCGTTTTAATACCCTCTTCGGCACATGGCACCAATCCGGCCAGTGCGGTACAAGCCGGCTTTGAAGTAGTCGTGGTGGCATGTGATGAACGCGGCAATGTCGATGTTATCGATTTACATACTAAAGCCAAACAACACAGTGATCGGTTGGCAGCTTTGATGATCACCTATCCTTCCACGCACGGAGTCTTTGAAAGCGCCATTCGTGATATTTGCACCACCATTCACAAGTATGGAGGTCAAGTATATATGGACGGAGCTAACATGAATGCGCAAGTTGGGTTAACATCGCCGGCAACGATTGGAGCCGATATTTGTCATTTGAATTTACACAAAACGTTTGCCATTCCTCATGGCGGCGGCGGTCCCGGTGCAGGACCGGTATGCGCTGCAAAACACCTTGCTCCATATTTACCACAACATCCTGCAGTTGATGATCCTGTCACTTACACAGCCGTTGCAGCAGCACCTTACGGGAGCGCAAGCATTTTAACTATTTCGTATGGTTACATTCGGATGATGGGAGCAGACGGATTGACGGAAGCTACTAAAATAGCCATTCTTAATGCAAACTATTTAGCTGCTAAATTAAAAGATACCTATGGCATCGTTTATGCCGGAGAAACCGGACGTGTCGGTCACGAAATGATTCTTGAGTGTCGTCATTTCAAAGCAACATCGGGAATCACCGAAACAGATATTGCCAAACGACTGATGGATTTTGGATTTCATGCCCCTACCCTTTCATTCCCTGTGCACGGAACATTGATGGTTGAACCAACTGAAAGTGAATCGTTGGCTGAACTCGATCGGTTTGTAGAAACCATGTTGACTATTTACCAAGAAATCAAAGAGATAGAAGATGGAACGGCAGATCGGACAGACAATGTATTACTCAATTCGCCGCACTGCGAATATGACGTAATGGCTGACACATGGGCTCATAGCTATTCACGCGCAAAAGCAGCCTACCCACTCGATTGGGTGCGCGACAATAAATTCTGGCTGCAAGTTGGCCGGGTAGATAACGCTTATGGAGACCGAAATTTGGTTTGCACTTGCAAATAATGGAAAGCATCAATTCATATAAATGTCATAATATCATGAGAATTATTAAATAAAACCACAATGGAAAATCGCTTGCATTTACCGGAACCTGCCTTACGTAGGTTACCGTGGTATTTATCGTATGCTAAATTGGCATTAGAAAAGGGAGAAACAACCATTTCGTCAACACAAATTGCATTTGCCATTGGTGTTGATTCATCGGTAGTTGCAAAAGATTTATCCTACATCGATGTTGCAGGAAAAACGCGCGTCGGATATAGCACGTACACGCTTATTGAAGTGTTAGAATCATTTTTGGGATTTACTCAAAGCCATCCCGCTTTTTTGTTCGGTGTAGGCCGATTAGGTGGTGCATTATTGCAGGACAACGGATTACGTCAGTTTGGACTCGAAATCATTGCAGGCTTTGATGTAAAATACGAATTGGCAGGCACCAACATCAACCACATTCCCATCCATCACTTCGATAAAATGTGTGAGCTTCGTCGTAAAACAGGCGTAAACATTGGCGTACTGACCGTGCCTATCAATCAAGCACAAGAAGTGGCTGATTTCTTGATACAAGTACATTTCAAAGCTATATGGAATTTCACTCCCATTCGTATTAAGGTACCGGATGATATTGTGGTGCAAAACACATCTATTTATGCTCATTTAGCCGTAATGTACAATCGGTTGTCTCAACTAAAAGAGGAATAACCCGATTTCTACTTCTCAGATTCAGTGTTGCATTATTAAACATCACTTTCATGAAGATTTTTGCCATCGGTTGGAACTATCTTGATCACAACAAAGAGTTGGCAAATAATGATTTGCCTACAGAGCCAACTTTTTTCATGAAAGCCGACACGGCCATTGTGAAAGACAACAAACCCTTTTTTTATCCTTCCTTTTCGAAAGAAATTGATTATGAAACAGAAATCGTGGTGCGCATCAATCGGCTTGGAAAAGGTATTGATGAAAAATTTGCACCGCGCTACTACGGTGAAATTGGCTTAGGTATTGACTTCACGGCACGTGATATCCAGCGACGACAACGCGAAACAGGAGGGCCTTGGGAAATTTGCAAATCGTTTGACCAATCAGCGCCGATCAGTCATTTTATTCCTATCACACAATTCGATGACATTCAGAATCTTAATTTTCATTTAGATATTAACGGCAACACCGTTCAAAAAGGGAATACGCACGACATGCTCTTTCCAATCAACCGGATAATCGCCTACCTAAGTCAATTTTTCACCTTAAAGACGGGCGATTTAATATTCACCGGAACACCTGCGAGTGTTGGGCCTGTACATATTGACGATCATTTACAAGGATTTATTGAAAATAATTTAATGCTCGATTTTTGGGTGAAATGATATTTTGACTACCTTTGACGATTAAATCGTAGCTCAAAGTATGCACCATCGATCCATTTCCTGGATATTTGTTTTTTTGTTCATTGGCTTTACACAAGCCACTTTTGCATCGTTACACTCTTATGCAGACCACTCCGTCTTGATGCAGGGAAATTGGACAAAAATTAGAGTCCCTTCAACAGGATTTTACAAGTTAACATTTGATGATCTAAAAAAAATGGGAGTAACCAATCCTCAAAATGTACGTGTTTGTGGTTATGGTGGCGCTCAGCTACCCGAAGATTTCACAAAACCATTTATCGACGACCTTCCCGAAAATGCAATTTATATAGGGAATAGCTATATCGTTTTTTACGCTCAAGGGCCACTGAGTTGGCAATACAACTCCAGCCTAAAAAGGTTCGTGCATACAACTAATTATTATTCGAACTATGGCTACTATTTCGTATCACAAGGAAATACACCCGCCAAACGAATTGTTTTAACCCCAGCCGACACGACCACTCCCACCGTAACAGCCGATTATTTTTTAGACAGAGACCTGCATGAAGTTGACCTCATCAACTTAGCCAACTCAGGACGGGAATTTTATGGCGAAACCTTTAGCTATACCACTTCCTACACGTTTCCATTTACATTCGCTAATGCTGATACCCAACGAAATAGTTTTATAAGTACTGATGTCGTTGCCAATGCAGCTAACAACAGCAGCTTCACAACCACAATCAATTCACAAGCAGTAGGTTCCATCACAGTTCCGGCAGTTTCCAGCATGTACGATTATGCTCGTGAAGGAAGCGGAGCATTCTCGTTTATTCCCACCACCGACAATCTGAATGTGACTTTAACCTACAACAAACCCACATCGGTTGCCACGGGATATTTGAACTGGATTGAAATGAACGTCTATCGAAAACTCATCATGACGAATAACGTGATGTTTTTCCGAAATCCTGATTTCCTGAATACTACCCAAGTGCCTCAATTCACGCTCAGCAATGCCGGCGCCAATGTGGCCATTTGGAATATTACCGATCCTCAAAACATTACAGCTGTCTCTGCTACACGACAAAGCACCACGTTAAGTTTCGTATCATCCGCTTCTAATCAATCCGTCCAGGAGTTCGTGGCTATCGACACCACCCAAATGGGAAGTCTCGGCTCTCCTGAAGTGGTGGAAAACAATGTGCCCAATCAGGATTTACACGCATTGACAGCTCAGGATATGATTATTATCTCGCCAGCAGCGTTTACAACACAAGCCGAAGAATTAGCCCAGAAACATCGTGATCATGATAATTTGAAAGTGACTGTTGTAACTCCCGAAGAAATTTACAACGAATTTTCATCAGGAACTCCGGATGCAACAGCGTATCGTAAAATTATGAAAATGCTATACGACCGTTATGGTGCAAATCCTGTAACAGCACCAAAATACTTATTGCTCTTTGGACGAGGCTGCTTCGATAACCGAGGTATTATACCCACATCAGCTCCAATTCGACAATTGCTTGATTTTGAATCATACAATTCAATTAGCCAAATCTCATCGTATGTTTCAGACGATTATTTCGGATTTCTTGACGATAACTCCGGTGTGAATCTTAACTCGGATATATTACGCATCGGCGTAGGGCGATTCCCGATTTATACTGCGGATCAAGCTCAAGCCACCGTCAATAAGACCATTCAATACATGGACAACACAAACACCGGTTATTGGAAAAATCAAATTGCTTTTGTAGCTGATTATTATGCAGGAGATGCTCCCAGTTACAATTTACACATGACACAAGCTGATAGCATTGCGTCCTATACTGCACAAATGAACCCTAACGTGCAGATCAATAAAATTTATCTCGATTCTTACAAAGCAGTCACTTCAGCCACCGGCGTAACCTATCCTGCGGCAAAAGATAAATTGTTGAATATGGTAAAATCAGGCTTGCTAATGCTGAATTACACCGGTCATGGAGGGACATCTGGCTGGTCAAATTCTCAAATTCTGACAACTGATGATATTTTATCTATGTACAATCAAAATTTAGCGTTGTGGGTCACAGCAACATGCGACTTTACACGATGTGATTACACAGATTTAACAGCCGGCGAAGATGTATTTCTCAATCCTAACGGCGGTGGCATCGCATTATTCACCACCACCCGTACTGTATTTTCAAACGCCAATTTTACGATCAATCAACATTTTGCAAACAACGTTTTTTATCGTGATTCCACAGGAAATTCATTGCGTCTCGGCGATATGATGCGTCGCACTAAAAATGCCATGCCGGGCGATGACAACAAAATGAGTTTCATCCTGATAGGCGATCCGGCCTTGAAATTAGCATTTCCGGCGCCTAACTACTCTGTAGTAGTCGATAGCATCAATCACATTTCTGTCGCAACAATCGACACACTCAATGCCCTGTCAACCATGACAATCAGTGGTCATTTGAACGAGCCAAACACAAATTCCATTTGCAGCAATTTTAATGGCTACGTGCAAGCCGTTATTTTCGACAAAAAAGAACAAATGACCACCTTGGGAAATATCCCGGGTTCTACTCCTTTTGTTTATTTTGATAGACCAAATACCCTTTTTTCGGGAAAAGCTACGGTTAAAAACGGCCTTTTTTCTATTCAATCCATTATCCCAAAAGATATTGACTACAATTTCGGTACCGGACGCATGAATTTCTATGCAGCCGACTCTCTTGGTCGCGAAGGTCAAGGTAATTTTACAAATTTCGATGTTGGAGGCACTAATAATCACATTACTTGGGAAACAAATGGCCCGAAAATTAACATGTATCTCAACTCGCCACAATTTAGAAACGGAGACAAAGTGAATGAAACGCCTCTTTTCATTGCAAATGTGAGCGATGCTACAGGCATCAACACCATTGGCAGCGGCATTGGGCACGATATAACCTTGACATTGGATAATGATCCTAGCAACTATTACAACTTGAACGCTTATTTCCAACCTAATGTCGGAGATTATCGTAGTGGAACCGTCCAATATAAGTTGCCGACGCTCACCAACGGCAAACACACGCTTACCTTCAAAATTTGGGATGTTTTGAATAATTCGAGTGACTCAACCATTGAATTTGACGTGCAGCAAGGACTAAGCCCCGACTTATATCGTGTTTACAATTACCCTAATCCAGTTGTGGGAGGCAGTACCAATTTTGTATTGCAACACAATCGCCCCGACAACATGCTTTCCGTCAAAGTATCTATTTATGATATTACTGGAAGGCTTTTGAAAGTGATTGAACAAGCGGACATAGCCAACTCTTCGACTACCACCATTCCGTGGAATGTTACCGATGCCAATGGGAATCGGTTAAGTCCGGGAATCTATCTTTACAAATTTGACATCTCCTCTGATAACAGCCTTGTAAGCTCAAAAACGCAAAAAGTGATTGTCAGCAAATAATAAACACTCCTTTTGTCCGTTTATGTAGAAGAATCATTATCGACAAAAATAAATAATAGTCTAACTCAAGCCATTTCCTCATACCCAAAAAGTTTTTCCAATGAAAAAAATTGCATGTTCGTTATTTCTCGTACTCTTCACAACATCCTTTTTATCTGCTCAGAAAACGTTAGATAATTCATTAAATCCTTTAATCACAGGTGTTCCATCGCTATCCATTGCACCGGATGCTCGAGGTGGTGGTATGGGTGATCTTGGAGCAGCCACTTCACCGGATGTGAACTCTCAATATTGGAATCCGGCAAAATATGCCTTTATGGAAAGCGGTGCCGGATTGTCTTTATCATATACGCCTTGGTTGCGTAAGTTAGTAAGCGACATGAGCTTATCCTATTTAGCCGGTTATTACAAAATTGGCGATCAACAAGCAATCAGCGCTTCGTTGCGCTATTTTTCGTTGGGATCGGTCGATTTGACGGATGCCAATGGGAATGCGTTGAATAGCATTAATCCTGCAGAATACTCCATTGATGCAGCCTATTCTCGTCAACTCTCCGACAAATGGTCAGCTGCGGTAGCGCTTCGTTTTATATATTCCGATTTAAGCGGAGGACAGATTCAGGATATGTATCCCGGCTCTGCGTTTGCTGCCGATGTAGCCACATATTACCACACAACAATGCAAGCTGCAAACGGTGACGCTCACTTTGGATTTGGTGCAGACATTTCAAATATCGGATCAAAAATATCATACGATAAAGGTAATACAAGCCTTTTTTTACCAACAAATTTAAGGCTTGGAGTCTCTTATGAATATCCGTTGGATGATTACAATACAATCTCCATCAACGCCGATATAAACAAACTGTTGGTTCAAGCTCAGGACACCATGACCCAACAAGAATACTCGCAAATCTCTCCCATTTCAAGTATTTTCAAATCATTCAGCGATCCCAACTTCATCCAACGCATACAAGCCTCTGTGGGAGCAGAATATGCTTACAACAAACAGTTTTTTGTACGTGGCGGCTATTTCTACGAATCGCAATTTAACGGTAACCGGAAATACTTTACCTTAGGCGCCGGCTTTATGCTTAATGTATTTCGTTTAGACGTTGCTTACCTGATTGCCACTTCGCAAAGTAATCCATTGGATCAAACGTTGCGGTTAACGCTTGCTTTTGACATGGAAGGACTTACCAACCTTATGAAATAAATAATCTCAACATTAGCAAAGCCTTCACTTGATGTGAAGGTTTTGCTAATAAGAATCTATTTTTATGATCAACTAATACTTTTCAAAATGAAACGAACATGTAAATTGCTCACAACCAATAGTATGAGAATGGGTAACATGTGAGTTCCATACGACCTTTAAAAACAAATTAGTCACGTATGAAAATTCGTGTTGGCATGGGCTATGATGTCCATCGTTTTGCAGTCGGTAGAGAATTATGGTTAGGCGGCATTCGTATTCCTCATCCAATTGGGTTACTGGGACATTCTGATGCCGATGTCTTGATTCATGCTATTTGCGATGCCTTGCTCGGGGCAGCCAATGCCCGCGACATTGGATTCCACTTTCCTGACACTGACCGACGTTTTGAATCAATCGACAGCAAACTGCTACTCAGTGAAACCATGCAAATCATTCGGAAGCAAAAATATGAGATAAGTAATATCGATTGTACTATTTGTGCCGAACACCCAAAATTACAGATATACATTCCTCAAATGGCAAAGAAATTAGCTCAGGTCATGGGCATTTCTGAAGGAGATATTTCCATCAAAGCCACGACAACGGAGAAATTGGGATTTGTCGGCAGAGATGAAGGAATTGCAGCCTATGCCGTTGCGTTACTTATTCGCTCCGAAGGATAAAAAAAGCTGCTTCATACTCATTTTTTCGCTTCTTGATAATCAAAATCATCATTTATAAGGAGTCTGCACGTCAGAAATGATCAATTATAGGGATTGATCCGTTAAATTGGATGTTATAACTTTGCAAAAGTTTTAAGACAACACATCCGACTGTATGCCTATTTTTCTTCAGCCTATCTTTCTTTTCTTGATATTTGCACGCATAACCATTTCTTCGCGGGTTGCGTGTACTTTTTCCCCTATCTCTTCTCGTTTTTTTACCATAAATAAACCCATTTCAACGTTGTGGTTACCACCCAACCGAAGATTGAGAATTTAGGCTTTGTGCCTTTGTTTTGAAATGAATTCATTTATAATATCTGCTTCCTCATAAACATTCTATCATTTATGACAACCAACATAAAAACAACTCCTTTATCGGACCTGAAAACCGGAGAAGAAGGAATTATCACAAAAGTGCTCGGGCATGGCGCATTTCGAAAACGTATTACCGAAATGGGTTTTGTGAAAGGCAAAAAAGTGATTGTCATAAAAAATGCACCACTGCAAGATCCCGTTGAATATGAAATCTTGGGGTACAATGTTTCATTGCGACGCAGCGAAGCCGCATTGGTTCAAATGGTAGCTGTCGAAGATGCTGCAGAATTGACAGGAACAGCATATTCCGGCACGATTGATGAAGAAAAGTTGAAAGTATCAGCCCAGGAAAAAAGCCGAACCATCAACGTGGCATTAGTAGGCAATCCAAACAGTGGGAAAACGACGTTGTTCAATCATGCCTCCGGTTCACACGAACATGTTGGAAATTATAGCGGCGTTACGGTCGATGCGAAAGAAGCTTTTATGGAGTATCGTGGTTATACGTTTCGCATGGTCGATTTGCCCGGAACCTATTCTATTACCGAATATTCACCCGAAGAACTCTACGTGCGCAACCACATTACCGAAAACATGCCCGACATTGTCGTTAATGTGGTGGATGCATCAAACCTAGAACGCAACCTGTTCCTGACAACCCAACTCATCGACATGAACATCAAGGTGGTCATTGCTTTGAATATGTATGATGAGCTGGAAAAGAAAAATATTCAATTCAACTATACATCTTTGGGCAATATGGTGGGTATTCCTATCATTCCCACCATTGCCTCTAAAGGGAAAGGTATTGATGAATTGTTAGAAAAGTTGATCGACGTGTATGAAGATCGTGATCCCAATGTTCGGCACGTGCACATCAATTACGGTGCTGATATTGAAGAAGCCATCAAATTGATACAAGATGAAATATGGAAAAATCCAACTATCACCGATAAACTGTCATCACGTTATCTTGCCATCAAGTTGCTCGAAATTGATGGAACAACGATGAGTCAATTAGCTTCCTGCTCGAATTACCAACAAATAAAAGCCATTACGGGACAAGCTATTAAGCGATTGGAAAAAGAGTATGGAGAAAGTTCGGAAACCATTATCACCGATGCCAAATACGGTTTTATTGACGGTGCACTCAAGGAAACCTATCACGAAATTGTCAAGGATAAACGCAAAAACAAACGCGAGTTAGACGATCTCCTGACTCATCGGTTTTGGGGATTTCCTGTTTTCATTTTCTTCATGTGGTTTATGTTCCAGGCCACTTTTACCATCGGAAGCTACCCGATGGCTTGGATCGGCAGTGGTGTCGCGTGGATCAGCCAAACGGTACAAAACCTTATGACAGAAGGTCCTTTGCGCGATTTATTGGTCAATGGCATTATTGCAGGGATTGGCAGTGTTATCGTTTTTCTCCCTAATATTCTGATTCTCTTCTTTTTTATTTCCATTATGGAAGATACCGGCTACATGGCGCGTGCTTCTTTTATCATGGATAAATTGATGCACAAAATTGGGTTGCACGGGAAATCATTCATTCCTCTTTTGATGGGTTTTGGTTGTAACGTTCCTGCCATTATGGCCACTCGCACGTTGGAAAATCGCAAAGACCGCATTCTTACCATGATGATCATTCCTTTCATGTCATGCAGCGCCCGCCTGCCGGTGTATGTTTTGCTCATCTCCGCATTTTTTGCCGCTTATCGCGGTTTGGTTCTGTTTGGAATCTACATGATTGGCATTCTGTTGGCAATCTTGGTTGCTTTGGTGATGAAAAAGGTTGTTTTCAAAAAACAAGAAGTTCCTTTTGTCATGGAACTACCACCCTATCGGATGCCAACCATAAAAAACACCTCTATACACATGTGGTTTAAGTCAAAACAATACCTTCACAAAATGGGCAGTATCATTTTGGTTGCTTCCATCATTTTATGGGCTTTGGGTTATTTTCCCAGACATAGTGGTCATGAAGCTCTCTACTCACAACAGATAGCACAAGTAGCTGCCAATTCTCATTTGAATTCTTCGGAAAAGGAACTTCAAATCGAACAAATTTCGAATCAGCAAGAAGCTGATAGACAAGCAAACTCTTACATTGGACGTTTAGGCCATGCCATCCAACCCATCATGGCGCCTTTGGGATTTGATTGGAAGATGAGTGTCAGCATTCTGTCCGGCTTTGCCGCCAAAGAAGTCGTTGTCAGCTCAATGGGAATTCTCTACCATGCAGGTTCACATGCTGATGAACATTCCAATACCTTGAAAAAGCAACTGATGAATGAAAAGCATCAAAGTGGATCTCTCATTGGACAGCCGGTTTTCACACCCTTAGTTGCAATGGCATTTATGATCTTTATTCTGATCTATTTCCCGTGTATCGCAACCATAGCGGCCATCAATCGTGAAGCGGGATGGCGTTGGGCTGTGTTTGCCATGACGTTTACCACATCGCTTGCCTGGGTTGTTGCGTTTCTTGTGTATCAAATCGGAAGCCTCTTCACTTAATTGCAAATCGCTATGATACAAACAATCATTGTTTTACTTGCTGTTGCAGCCGCTATTTTTTATGTAATAAAAAAGATCATCAAACGGCTTCGGCCTAAAAAAGGTGGTTCTCCATGCGATGGTTGTGATGGCTGCAATTTGAAGAGTGAATGGATGAAAAGTCAGTCCACTTGTTCGCATAAACCGGCACATAAATGAATATTACATCTTATTTTTATTCCAAAATGGGAAAAGCTAAATCTGTGCTTATCTTTGCAACGGTTTCTGATGCGTTGTTTGCTCATTATAAGAAAGACAACGACCTCTATTTGCCTTTATCCATATCCATGCAATAACAAGCAATTAAAACCGCACCATTCTATTTTTGCATGAGTCTCTTTTCAAAAAAGCATCCTATTTCATTCAAACGTGAATTGACAATATTCTTGTTGTCACTCATGTGGGGCGCAATTTTGATCAAACCCGTGCACTTTTTGTGGGTTCATCACGACGTTATTGTGGTGCACAACGAAGAAACAAAAATATCCTCTCCGGTTGAGCAAGATTGTCCTATCTGCGATTTTGAATTTTTCCTATATACTTCAGAAACAGTACACCTGCTTCCACAAGCAGCCATTCTTCCTCATCAAACCGAGCCTTCTGTCGAAACACGCAAAGCGTTTGATAGTTTGTCTCTATCCGCTTCACTGCGTGCGCCTCCTGCCTGGCTTCACGCTGTGTAGTCATTCACCCGAACAATTCCTTAACTCAAGATCGTCAATTCATTTAATCCGTGATTCTTTTCAATCACAATGAATTGGGATTAGGTTAATCGTTGCATTATCCGTGTGTTTTAGCGTGTAGTTTTCAAAATTCCCTTTTTGATGAGTTATAGCAGGCATTCTGCTCTTCAAGAAAGAGCATTGCAATGTCATTCGTTTCATTAAATTCTTTCAAATATGATAGTTAGAAAAATAGTCTTCTTCCTACTGATAGTAAGTACTTTTCATCCGCTCTTCGCCGACGATATAGCAAACAGTGGAAAAACTTTCTTGCAAGGCACCATTACAGACAAAACTTCAGGGGCACCGCTGATTGGCGTCAACGTTTATTTTCCCGATTTGAAAACCGGCGGCGTTACCGATGTCAATGGCAAATATCACATCAACAACCTCCCCAAAACAACGACAATGGTTGAAGTGAGTTATGTCGGGTATCAACTTATTGCAAAGAAAATCGACCTGAATGCAACACAAACAGCCAATTTCTCGATGGGCGAATCGGCGGATGAAATGAACGAAGTTATCGTCACCGGTGTCAGCAAAGCAACCGAAATCAAAAGAGATCCGGTGCCTTCGATTGCCGTAAATAAAGTCTATATCAACGAACATTCAACCTCCGGCAACGTCATTGACGAGATAGCCAATTTGCCGGGCGTCAGCGCCGTCACAACCGGTCCTAATATCTCAAAACCATACATTCATGGATTAGGCTACAACAGCGTGATCACGCTTGAAGATGGTATCCGGCAGGAAAGTCAGCAATGGGGCGACGAACATGGCATTGAAGTAGATCAAAATTCCATCGACCGTATCGAAATCATCAAAGGACCCGCCAGCTTAATCTATGGTTCGGATGCGCTTGGCGGTGTCATTAACCTGATTACTGCGCCCCCAGTTCCTGATGGCAAAATATTGGGATCATTAACAGGAGTCTATGGAACAAACAACGGCTTAATTAATAGCTCGTTCAAGTTACAGGGAAACCACAGTGGCCTGATATGGGGAACAGTATTATCCGACAAGGAAGCAAAAAATTATCAGAACCGTCACGATGGCAGAGTCTATGCCACAGGCTACAAGGAAAAAGACGCACGGGCAATGATTGGTATCAATAAATCGTGGGGTTATTCATACCTCAACGCATCCTTATTTGATGATTTGCAGGATATACCCGACGGTAGCCGCGATTCACTGACACGACAATTTACTTATCAAATCTCCGATGCCGACACCTACCGACCTATTGTGCCCGAATCAGTTTTAAACTCCTATTCTACTCCCGTTCTGCACCAACATGTACAGTTTTATCGCATCTATGATAACAGCAATTTTAATCTCGGCGCCGGCAACCTGATCGTTAACCTGGGTTATCAATACGATCACCGGAGAGAATTTACTCATCCCAAAGCGCCAACAGTACCGGGGTTAAACTTGGAATTAACCACCTACACCTATGATGTTAAATACAATGTCAATATGGATAAAGGATATGAAACCACCTTTGGCGTGAATGGCATGTATCAGAATAATGTGTTGGGTTACAGCACTGACTTCCCGATTCCGGCTTACCGTCAGTTTGATATTGGGGGCTTTTTTGTTACCAAAAAGAGCTTCGGCAAATTAGACCTTTCCTTAGGAGCTCGCTATGACAGCCGTACCATCAACGGTCTGGCAGCGTATGTCGATACCACCGTTCAATATTTTCCAACCCTTTACAAAGGGGCTAATCCAACAGGAACACCCAATGTTGTACAACAGTTTAGTCCGTTGCATAAAACTTTTTCAGGGGCAACAGGCAGTTTTGGAGCAACCTACAACTTCTCACATGCCTTTTTGCTAAAAGGAAACATTGCGCGGGGATTCAGAGCACCAAGCATTTCTGAATTGTCAGCCAACGGTGCCGACCCGGGCTCACAAATCTACCACGTTGGCAACACCAACTTTAAACCTGAGTTTAGTTTGCAAGCCGATTTTGGGCTTGATCTCACACTTCCCTATATGTCGCTAAACATGGATCTGTTTGACAACAATATTCAAAACTACATCTATCAGGAACAAATAGTAGACGCCAATGGTAATCCCGAAAGAGTGAATCCCAATGGATCGCTTAATCCGAATGGTCAATACAGCCGGTTCACCTACGTGCAAAACCAGGCACGCATTGATGGTGGAGACTTTTCGTTGGATATTTTCCCTGTGTCGTGGCTACATTTTAAAAACTCGCTGAGCTTAACCTATGGCACAAACCTTGGCAATGGCGGCAATGAGCCTGACAGCTTAAAATATTTACCGTTTATTCTGCCTTTGCATACCCATTCGGAATTACGGGCGACATCCGTGAAAGGATGGAACAATTTCAGAAATCTATACGCATTTGTCGGCTTCGACCATTTCAATCCCCAAAACAGGTATTTCTCTGCTTATGGCACGGAAACCTATACAACGGGATACAATCTGATTAGTGCGGGGATTGGAGGAAACATTATCAATAAAGCGGGTAACCCCATTGTGGAACTCTTTCTCGAAGGGACAAATCTGGCTAATGTAAACTATCAATCAAACATGAGCCGTCTGAAATATTTCGACAATCCGGTAGTTCCCAAAGGCGTTCAACCCGGCATCTTCAATATGGGACGCGATGTCAGTTTGAAGGTGGTGGTGCCGTTTGATTTGTCGCCACGCAAAAACCACATTTGAAGTTTATGAATAAAATCCCTGTTTGAAAGTCTCAAGCAGGGATTTTTATATTTAGTGGGAGCTCAATTCAAAATTGCGCATCTCGCAGTTGAAGATAAACCATTTACGGGATAACTATCACAGCCACCCCGTAAACGTATTAAATTTAATCCTTTTCTTATGACGCTCCAAATTTCATCATTATTTTCTTAACTGCCAAACATTTCGCCCGCTTTTTTTCAATCTACACTCCATTTTTTTGCTTCAACTCACAGGATCGCTTCGGTGATTTCGTAAAACAAAATTAAAATTGAACGTAGGAAAGGTCAGCATTTGCATTAAAATATATTAAAAACAAACAGCAACTATTTATCATTATGTAAGCAAATGACTTCAATGACTATCTATCTGTCATTCGGGTTACCTTCGCTCTTCATTCGCTTTTCCTTCGCCCTACCTTCGCTCGCAAAAAATTGACAAAATGGTATGAATATGAAGATTTACATGACAAAATGTCAATTGCCATGGAAGTGAATAAATGTATTTAGGAAGGAAATAAAGCAGAAAAGAAGGGTGTGATTTGTGTGTGTCATCTGCTTTATGATGCAAATATACATCCTTTTATTTGGTTTTCCAAACACGTTGCTATAAACTCACAAGAATGCCTATAGAATTTTTCGTTAGAAAGCCTTATCTTTGCATCAAAATTAAAACAATTGCATCATGGACGACGGCCCGGCGAACAACTTATTATTCACTTGCGTTTAGCAGGGCAGCCGGCTTTTGTTTGCTCCCTTCTAAACCACTAAAAGAAGGAGGCGTTATGACTTCTCTCGAACACTTTTGTTTAGGTACCTTCACCCAAAGTGGACAACAACTTCTTTATGATTTATGTAGGGATATACCCGTAGGAACGATAAATCCCTCACCGCACGACTATTTTCCTTAGAAATAGGTTTTTGTCAAGTTATTTACGTTGTCGATCCAATTTAAATAAACTACCCTGCTTTTTGACAAACAGCCAACAACAATCTAAAGAAAAATCGTAAAACAATGAATACAATCAGAAAAACGATCATCACATTATTTGTTGCTTGCACCGGTATATCTGTGTATGCACAACAAATAGACAGTCTTAAAAATGAGCGAATCTCCATTCACGCTCAAACAACCGTTATTGACCAATACAAAACAGCCTTCCGAGTACCCTATAGCGGACAAAACAGCTTGCTTCCACAAGCAGAAAGTCAAACTTCTATCACATCAACCCTTTATTTGGGGTTAAGGCTTTGGCAAGGTGGTTCAGTTTACATTAATCCCGAATTAGCCGGAGGTTCCGGTCTTAGTCAAGTACTGGGCATTGCCGATGCCACAAATGGAGAAACACCCAGAATTGCAAATCCTGCACCTGACATTTCCATTGCCCGACTCTTTTATCACCAAGTCTTTGCTTTATCAAGTGAAACATCATATCAACCCAGTGATTTTAATCAATTAAGCGGCCGTTTACCAAACAACTATTTGGCGTTGACCATTGGCACAATCAGCGTGGGCGATTATTTTGACGACAACAAATATAGTCACGATCCCAGAACACAATTTATGACATGGTCGTTGATGGATGCCGGTGCATGGGATTATCCCGCTGATACACGCGGTTATACGCCAAGTATTGTGATTGAATATGTTACACCTAAAAATGAACTGCGATATGGTTTTTCTTTAATGCCTAAGGTTGCTAATGGCAACAATATGAATTGGGATATTGCTAAAGCAAGAGCACAAACATTGGAATATACACACCGCTATAAAATCAATGGACTCGATGGCGCATTCAGAATCTTAGGATTCCTCAATACAGCCAATATGGGGAATTACCTGCAAAGTATTACCTTGAATCCTACAGCTCCTAACATTGAAAATACTCGCAAATATGGAAATACAAAATATGGATTTGCCATCAATGCCGAACAAGCACTGACAAACGACTTAGGATGTTTTTTTAGAGGCAGTTGGAATGACGGGAACAATGAAACGTGGGCATTTACCGAGATTGATCATAGCATCAGCGTCGGCTTGTCATTAACAGGCGCTTCATGGAAACGGAACGGCGATAACATTGGGTTGGCTTATGTCACTTCAGGCATTTCAAAGGCTCACAGAGAATATTTAGCCGATGGAGGGTATGGCTTTATGCTTGGCGATGGAAAACTCAATTATGGCTGGGAACATGTAACCGAACTCTATTATTCGGCTGAATTAGTCAAAAACAACATCTATCTCACAGGAGCCTATCAATTTCTTCTCAATCCGGGCTACAATCGCGACAGAAAAGGGCCTGTAAATATCTTTTCAGTGCGATTGCATGTTAGAATCTGATAAAGGAGTCAGCTACTCTATCAAAGAAAAGGTTCAAAGTGTTATCACTCTGAACCTTTTTACTTGTAAGAAAAACCAATTCTGCAGAAATCACACTTCAAAATCGACCGAACACCGATCTGTTCGCACCACTTTGACGAATTGCTGCACTTCTTTATGTTTGGGATGATCCTGATAGAATGATAAAGCATTTCGGGTCTCAAACTCTGCATACAAGGCAAGATCATAACTGCCTTCTTGTCTCAGAAAGTCGATACCAACTTCTAATTTGATCAATCCTTCAATCTGTCCATTTAAATCTTCGAGCTTTTTTTTGATTAACAAAGCGTTTGTAGCTTTATTATTCCCAAATGCTTCTTCTTTTAAATTCCAAAATACAAGATGTTTTACCATTTCATTCTATTTTAAGAGATGGGATTTGTTGCCTATTCAGGGCAGCAAAGATAATAAAATCTTTTGTCGATTTGTATTTGTCAACAAATCATTTCAACAAAAAAGAAGGCAATTTCCTGATACCTTCGGCTATGGCATCATATCTCAAAAATGTTTTGCTACTTTTGTATCATCAACCAATGAACCCTTTTTTCATGGCTACCGACTCTTTTGAAAAAGATAGATTAGAATTTATAACCGTTGCCGCTGAATTCTGTATTTTTATCGAACACGCTGTTTCGTCTGATAAACAAACGTTTATCACGCAAGCAGTAAAATATTTGCCTACGCTTTACTTAAAAACTGTATTACTCCCTCATATTCAAACATCGCCCGACGACGAGTCAGAACGCATGGTCACCGAAGCCGAATATGAAAACATTCGCAATACGCTTGAAGAATTGTTAGGCATCGACGACCGTTATCTTACAGCTTTTCATCCTGAAATGAATTATTCGGAAGCGCCCATTGCGGCATCTATCTCCGAAGATTTGACCGATGTGTTTCAGGAATTGAAAGACTTTCTCTTTAATTGTCAGTTGGGAGATGAAGCTCTTTTGGAAACCGCGTTGATGAATTGCCTTTTCGGGTTTCATCACCATTGGGGACGGAAATTGCTCAATGCCCTCACCGCTTTGCATCAACTTATATGCAGCGAGCTTGTTAATCAGGAAGATGAAGAAACGCATTCTTTCGATAAACGTAACCAACAGAAAGATTCCTTTTTGCAACATCAGTTGCGTGAAGATAGTGAAGATTTTTAAGCGCAACTTACATGATATATCAGCCAACCATTTCAAAAGAAGAAATAGCCACGTTACCTCTTGCTGCATTTCAAGGCAAAACCATTGTGGTAGATCGTCCGGAACAAGTAAACGGAGCCATTGACTACTTAAAACGACAACCACTCGTTGGATTCGACACCGAAACAAAACCCAACTTTTCGCCCAATTCACATAATCAGGTTGCTTTGTTGCAGATATCATCTGCCGATGTGTGTTATCTGTTTCGTCTCAGTATGTTGGGGATGCCGCTGGCTTTATTTCATTTGCTAAACGATTCCAATGTATTAAAAATCGGACTTTCATTGCGCGATGATTTCAATGCGCTCAGCAAACGAGCTATTATCAAAAAAGAG
Source organism: Paludibacter sp. (assembly GCA_027450045.1). Taxonomy (GTDB): domain Bacteria; phylum Bacteroidota; class Bacteroidia; order Bacteroidales; family Paludibacteraceae; genus Microbacter. The sequence continues at coordinate 25,002 of DAIDKM010000007.1, forward strand.
AGCTTCATTGATCTGCAAAACATTGTGGAAGATTATGATATTCAGGAAAAAAGCTTAGTCAAGCTCTATGCCATCATTTTCGGTAAACGCATTTCAAAAAACAAACGACTTTCAAACTGGGAAGCACAACCATTAACTGAGGCTCAACAACTCTATGCCGCCACCGATGCTTGGGCTTGCTACGAAATATACACTCATTTAACACACAACAATCAATGATATATCCAAAGATTATTCTCAAAAAGGGGAAAGAAGAACCCTTGCTACGCTTTCACCCATGGATTTTTTCGGGAGCCATTTTTCGCATTGAAGGAACCGTACAGGAAGGAGATATCGTTGAAGTCTATTCTGCAAATAACGAATTGATGGCTATCGGGCATTATCAAATCGGTAGTATTGCTGTGCGCATTTTGTCCTTTAACAACATTGCCATCGACGACAGTTTCTGGATGAACGCCATTCAAAAGGCATACACCTTACGGAAAACGTTACACTTGGCCGAAAACGAACTCTACACAACCTATCGGCTTATTCACGGCGAAGGCGATCATTTGCCCGGCCTTATCGTCGATATATATGGAGAAACTGCTGTTATTCAGGCGCACAGTGTAGGAATGCACCATAGCCGTGTTATCATTGCCAATAGTCTGATCAACATTGTCAAAGGGTTGAAAAACGTCTATTATAAATCAGAAGTAACACTCCCTTATAAAGCAAACCTTGCTGCCGAAGATGGCTATTTAATTGGCAATGCCGAAAACGGAATTGTCAAAGAAAACGGGTTGCTTTTTCATGTCGATTGGATTCACGGACAAAAAACCGGATTCTTTGTTGATCAACGCGAAAATCGCAAACTCCTTCAACACTATGCTAAAGGGAGAACCATGCTCAACCTTTTTGGCTATACAGGCGGTTTCTCGGTTTACGGATTGCAAGGCGACGCAGCATTGGTTCACTCTGTCGATAGCTCGGCAAGAGCCATCGAAGTAACAAACGAGAATGTTGCCCTTAATTTTCCAAATGACACACGTCATCAGGCTTTTGCAGTAGATGCTTTTAAATTTTTAATTCAATCCGATACCACTTACGACTTGATTATTCTCGATCCTCCGGCATTCGCGAAACATAAAAACGTCCTTCATAACGCCCTGCAGGGCTACCGCAAACTGAATGCTCAGGCTTTTGAGAAAATTGCTCCTAATGGCATCTTGTTTACTTTCTCATGCTCGCAAATCGTTTCTAAAGAACAATTTAGACTGGCAGTCTTTACTGCGGCAGCTCAATCAGGACGACGTGTGCGCATTCTGCATCAATTATCACAACCTGCCGATCACCCAATCAACATTTATCATGCAGAAGGCGAATATTTAAAAGGGCTCGTTTTATATGTTGAATAACATATTGATATGCTCATATTTAGAAAATGACAAGCAAATCAATATGGTTAAATAACAATAATATGCGTTCTTTTTCCATTTATAATTTGGAAACTATGTATGAAAACACTTATCTTTGCACTGTGTTTTTCATGGTATTAGATTTAAGGTTAACAAAAGACTGTGGTTGTCGTGAGACAACCCTTTCTATTTTAAATACCTTCTTAATTTATCACCACACTTCGAAAACCTCGCAGAATTATTTCAATACATCCATTCCCCGATTCAAAAAAACGACTTCCTGCGATCCCCTAATTAATTTTATGTATCTATTTGATTTACAATTGCAAGTTATACAAAAAAACTCACATATTACCTCCAGAGCTCAAATTGCAAATTTTATCATCCATAAAATACCATCCTTTTTTCTCATCTATGTTTAGCTGTATCTTATAACCATGTGAGAGTTACAATAACCATCTGCCTGCAAAACAGTCTTGTCAAAAGCATTGTTTCATGAATTTCTTGTTACCTTTGCATAACAAAATTCATCTGAAATGACCGAGAAACTTGATATTAAAACCATCCGCAACGATTTTCCCATCCTCTCGCGCACCGTTTACGATCGTCCGCTCATTTATTTAGACAATGCAGCCACTACACAAAAACCCCGTTGTGTGGTCGAAGCCATCGAACACGTCTATTATCATCAGAATGCAAATATCCATCGTGGTGTACACTACTTGAGTCAACGCGCTACTGTTGCGCACGAGACTGCTCGCGCCACCGTTCGCGATTTTATCCACGCTACCTCATCCAACGAGATTGTTTTTACACGAGGAACCACCGAAGCCATCAACTTATTGGCAACTTCGTATGGTGAAACATTTTGTAATGAAGGCGACGAGATCATCATTAGCACGATGGAGCACCATGCCAACATTGTTCCATGGCAAATGTTACGCGATCGCAAAGGAATAAAACTCAAGATTATTCCTTTAACCGATCTTGGCGAATTGGATATGACGGCTTTTGAGGCGCTTCTTTCCGAAAAAACCAAATTGGTTTCTGTTGCACACGTTTCCAACGTGCTGGGAACCATCAATCCTGTAAAAGAAATCATCGAAAAAGCCCATGCTCGTAATATTCCCGTGCTTATTGATGGCGCTCAGGCAGTTTCGCACATGCCCGTCGATGTACAACAGCTCGATGCAGATTTTTACGTCTTTTCCGGTCACAAAATGTATGGTCCCAATGGCATTGGCGTGTTGTATGGCAAAGAAAAATGGTTGGACATATTGCCTCCTTATCACGGAGGGGGCGAAATGATTGCCCACGTGACGTTTGAAAAGACCACTTTTGCCGACCTCCCCTTCAAATTTGAAGCGGGAACACCCGATTATGTAGGCTCCGTGGCGCTCGCCGCTGCCATGAATTATCTGAGCAGCTTTGGCATGGAAAACATTGCCGCCTACGAAAACGACTTACTGCTCGATGCAACCCAGAAGATGATGAAAATTGACGGAATGCATATTTACGGCACGTCACCCCGCAAAAGCAGCGTCATTTCTTTTCTTGTTAACGACATTCATCCCTTCGATATGGGAACATTATTAGACAGATTAGGTATTGCCGTACGCACCGGACACCATTGTGCCATGCCATTAATGTCCGCATTAGACATAGATGGGACACTCAGAGCCTCCTTTGCATTCTACAACACACACGAAGAAATCGATGCATTGATAGCCGGCATCGAACGCGTTATCAAAATGTTTTAATCACCAAAAAGCAAGATATGACCATCAACGAAAAGCAAGATCAAATCGTCGAAGCATTCGAAGAATATACTGATTGGATGGACAAATACGCCTATCTAATTGAACTTGGAAATAATCTTTCCCCCCTCGATCCGAAAAGTAAAGTAAATCAGAACCTGATTGAAGGATGCCAAAGTCGCGTTTGGCTTGATGCCGAATATACCAATGGTATCATTCATTTCATGGCCGAAAGCGATGCTGTCATTGTAAAAGGCATTGTATCATTGCTCATTGACGTAGTATCCGATCATACACCGGACGAAATATTGAATACCGACCTTTACTTCATTGATAAAATAGGACTGAAAGAACACCTTTCTCCTACACGTGCCAATGGCCTTTTAGCTATGGTCAAACAGATAAAATTGTATGCTCTTGCATTCAAGACCAAAGAATAAAACCACACACTTTCAACCAATTTCTTGCAATGATTTTACCCGTAAATTGTTGCCACAACGGAATAAAATGAGTAATTTTGTTGGCTTTTTAGCACACAACGCTATTATAATATGACTATGAGTGAAGAACAAATTATGAGCGAAGAAGAACAAAAAACATTCGATAGCAACGCATACGGTGCAAGCAGTATTCAGGTTCTTGAAGGATTGGAAGCTGTGCGGAAACGTCCCTCCATGTATATTGGCGATACCGGATTAAAAGGACTTCATCATCTGGTGTATGAAGTAGTCGATAACTCGATTGACGAAGCAATGGGTGGTTACTGTGACACGATTGCTGTCGTCATTCACGAAGATAACTCCATCAGTGTAACTGACAACGGTCGCGGTATCCCTGTCGACATGCACGAAAAGGAAGGAAGATCGGCATTGGAAGTAGTAATGACTGTTCTACACGCCGGTGGTAAATTCGATAAAGGCAGTTACAAAGTATCCGGTGGGTTGCACGGTGTTGGTGTATCGTGCGTTAACGCACTTTCTGACCTGCTTCACGTGGAAGTCTATCGCGACGGTAAAACCTACGTTCAGGAATATCAAAAAGGAAAACCCATGTTCTCGGTAAAAGAAGTAGGCACATCCCCGTCTACCGGCACTGCGATCACCTTTCATGCCGACCCTGAGATATTTTCCGAAGTAATCTTTCATTACGATATTTTAGCCGGGCGTATGCGTGAATTAGCCTACCTCAATGCAGGCATCACCATTACATTAAGCGACTTACGCGTCAAAGACGATCAGGGGAATCCTAAGTTTGAAAAATTTCATTCAGAAAAGGGCTTGGAAGAATTCGTGCGATTTATCGATGCAGGTCGTGAACAATTGATTGATCATGTGATCCATATCTCGACCGAGAAGTTTGGCACGCCGGTCGAAATTGCCATGACGTACAACATGTCATACATTGAAAATGTCTATTCGTATGTCAACAACATTCATACCATTGAAGGAGGGACACACGTGGCAGGCTTTAGACGCGGCTTGACGCGCACCCTCAAAAAATATGCAGACGAAAATAAAATATTAGAGAAGCTAAAAATCGAAATTAGCGGCGATGACTTCCGTGAAGGACTTACTGCCATCATTTCAGTCAAAGTGGCCGAGCCTCAATTTGAAGGACAAACCAAAACAAAACTTGGTAATAACGACGTGATGGGCATTGTCGATCAGGCTGTTGGCGAAGCGCTCGGTAACTATCTGGAAGAAAATCCCAAGCAAGCAAAAACCATTATAGAGAAAGTCGTGTTGGCAGCTACTGCACGCAATGCCGCCCGTAAAGCCCGCGAAATGGTGCAACGTAAATCTCCCCTTTCAGGTGGAGGATTACCCGGTAAATTGTCTGACTGTTCGGAAAAAGATCCGACGCTTTGCGAAATCTACTTAGTGGAAGGGGATTCTGCCGGAGGTTCTGCAAAGCAAGGTCGTAATCGCCTCTTTCAAGCCATCTTGCCATTACGAGGAAAGATCCTCAACGTGGAAAAGGCCATGTATCATAAAGTACTCGAAAGTGAAGAAATCCGTAATATTTACACGGCTCTTGGCGTGACCATCGGCACCGAAGATGACAGCATGCAACTCAATATCGCCAAACTGCGTTATCATAAAATCATCATCATGACTGATGCTGACGTTGACGGAAGCCACATTGACACGTTAATCATGACTTTCTTCTTCCGTCACATGAAGGAATTGATCGAAAATGGGTATCTCTACATTGCCACGCCACCCCTCTATCTCTGTAGAAAAGGGAAAGTGGAGGAATATTGCTGGAGTGAGAACCAACGCCTTGCTTTTATTGAAAAATATGCCGATGGCAATGAAAATGCCGTCCATATTCAGCGCTACAAAGGCTTGGGTGAAATGAATCCTGAGCAATTGTGGGACACAACAATGAACCCTGAAAAACGCACTCTTCGTCAAATAACGATTGAAAATGCAGTAGATGCCGATCATATCTTTTCCATGTTAATGGGTGACGATGTAGGCCCGCGTCGTGAATTTATTGAACAAAATGCAACCTATGCCAATATCGACGTATGATGCAAGAAACGGTCGACTCAACTACTTTCGCTATTTTCTTTATGCAATGAAAAAGTTATGAGTTTACAAACCAATAGCAACAGAATACTATAACAAAGAGGCCATGTCAATGAAGATGTTGATATTGGCCTCTTTGCATTGTCGCCAACATAAAGATGAATAACAACTCAACGCAAGCGAAATCACCTAAAGGTATCCAGAAGACCGGACTAAAAGGAATGTTTCGTTCCCTTGAAAGTTACAACTTTCGACTCTTTTTCATGGGACAGAGTGTCTCGTTAATCGGCACATGGATCCAACGTATCGCTATGCCATGGTTGGTTTACGACCTGACACATTCCGTATTTCTGTTAGGGTTGATAGGATTTACAGGGCAGCTTCCGGTGTTTCTGTTAGGCCCGTTTGCAGGCGTACTCACCGATCGCTGGAATAAACAACGCCTGCTTTTGTTCACCCAAACATTGGCTATGGCACAAGCACTCGCCATTGCCGTGTTAATCTTTCTTGGCATCATTCATGTGTGGATGTTGGTGATTCTAAGCATTATGCTTGGATGTATCACCGCCTTTGACGGGCCGGCGCGACAATCGTTCTTGTTGGAAATGATCAGCAAAAAAGATGACCTTGGCAACGCTATAGCATTGAACTCTACCATGGTAAATAGCGCCCGACTAATTGGCCCTTCCATAGCAGGTATTCTCATTGCTTCAACCGGTGAAGGTATGTGTTTTTTGATCAACGGGATCAGTTATTTGGTGGTAATCGCTTCCTTGCTTCGCATGCGACTCCCTTCAAGAACAGAGAAACCCAAACAACGACAATTTCTCTCATCTTTCAAAGAAGGATTTGCCTACACGTTTGGATTTGCGCCCATTAAAGCAGTTATTTTACTCCTTGCGTTGATGAGTCTGATGGGAATGCCTTATACGGTATTGATGCCGGTCTTCGCCAAAGAAATCTTTCACGGCGGCTCCCACACGTTTGGCTTCCTGATGGGTGCATCGGGGTTAGGAGCTTTATCAGGCGCTCTTTATTTAGCATCGCGCAAAAATGTAGTAGGATTGGAAAGGCTTATTCCAATGGCTTCAGCATTGTTTGGCAGTGGACTTATTGCCTTTTCATTTTCCAGGTACCTTCCCCTCTCGCTTTTTCTCTTGGTTTTCACCGGATTGGGAATGATGATGCAAATGGCCTCAAGCAATAGCATTATTCAAACCATTGTGGACGATGACAAACGGGGTCGCGTGATGAGTTTTTACACTATGGCGCTGATGGGAACAACTCCGTTTGGCAGTCTTTTAGCAGGTTCGTTGGCAAAATGGATCGGCGCGCCAAATACATTAATCATTGGCGGCGCTTCGTGCGTAGTGGGAGCTATCGTGTTTACACGAAATCTTCCCAAGCTTAAATCTCAAATACGTCCTATTTATATTCAGCAAGGAATCATGGAATCGCCAATAGACATTATAGAAGAATAAGATTCAGGTAAAACATAAAAAATCAGTTTTGTATGAAAATAGGAATTATTGGTACAGGAGGTGTCGGAGGCTATTTTGGAGGTAAATTAGCACAGGCAGGTAATGATGTGACCTTCATTGCACGGGGCGCTCATTTAGAGGCCATCAGACAAAACGGCCTTCAAGTAAAAAGTATCAAAGGCGATTTCACCGTGCAACCGGCTCGTGCCACCGATCATTTAGAAGAATTACGCGGAGTCGATCTCATCCTTTTCGGAGTAAAAGCCTGGCAAATAAAGGAGATAGCACTACAACTCAAAGGAATCATTGATGAAAAGACAATCCTGCTTCCGCTTCAAAATGGCGTCTTATCATCCGAGGAATTACAAGCTGTGCTTCCTGAAAACCATGTACTGGGAGGGTTGTGTCGCATTATCAGCAAAATAGAATCTCCTGGTGTGATTGTGCATGTCGCCGTCAATCCAACCATCACGTTTGGCGAACTTACCAACAAAGTCACCGAAACCGTGCTTCAACTCAAACAGACATTCGATGACGCCGGAATTGAAGCGTACCTTGCCAAAGACATTCAGGCTGAAAGATGGAAAAAATACATCTCTATTTGTGTCAGTGGGTTGTTGGCCATCACAAAAACAAATTATGGCGAGTTGAGAACCATTCCCGAGACACGTCAACTGATGATTCAACTGATCACCGAAGTGTACAATGTTGCACAAGGAGCCAACATCAGTTTGCCCGCAAACTTTGTGGAAAAAACCATTGCTATAACCGATTCACTGCCATTTATATCAAACTCCTCTATGGCTCGTGACATTTGGGGAGGGAAACCTTCTGAATTAGAATATCAGAATGGTACCGTGGTACGTTTAGGAAAGCAATATGGCATCGAAACACCCGTGAATCAATTTGTGTATAGCTGTTTATTGCCACAAGAAATGAAAGCAAGAAAGATGCAATAAACTGAAAGCACTATTTGCGGAAAATATTTTCGTTTCATAAAGACCATTCAATTTTAAGATTGAACGGCTTTATCGTCTATAATACCTCCACTATACGTTCCTTTCTCATTGGATTGAAAGATAGAGGAAACTCTCCTATTTAAACAAGGAATAATTGGAAAAATCAAACCAGTTTGTATCTTTGTATTCATTGATATCAATCGCTAAAATTGTTTTCTATATTATAGTCAACTGAAAATTGGATTTTCACCCTTGCAATTATGAAACATCATCCTATTTCGCTTGAAGAACTAAAAAAAAGAGTGCATCCCATTTTCAACGTTAATGTCGAGCACCTCGAACGACTGTCTCCTCTAAAAAAAGTTGCTTTGTGGATTACTAACAAAGTTGGAAGCATGGGATTTTTTCTAATCATTTTTGTGTGGACTATTGGTTGGCTAAGTTGGAATACTTTAGCACCAAAGTCGATGCGTTTTGATCCTTATCCGGCATTTGTTCTTTGGCTTTTCATTTCCAATATGATTCAAATTTTCCTCATGCCTTTGATAATGGTAGGACAAAATCTTCAATCGGATCATGCGGAATTACGAGCTCAATCGGATTTCGAAATCAATAAAAAGTCGGAGATGGAGATTGAAGCCATCTTGATGCACCTTGAAAACCATGATGAATTACTCCGAAGAATCATGGCAATAATCGAGCCATCAAAGCTACAAGACACACCTGACAGTCAAGCGTCAAACACAGAAGTGCATCAACAAACTCAAGACTGAAAGTTATCGAATATTTTTGTTTACCACGACTTACTTGATTGCTTATGTATGATTATTTATATTCTTTTATCCACTTAGTGTTCATAGGATTCGTAGCTTTGTTTCCAGTGGTAAATCCCATCGGGAATGCCTTTATTTTGAATCCCTATTTTTCTAATTTGTCACGCAAAGAAAGAAAAAGAGTCGTCAAAAAGATTGTCTTTTATTCCTTTAGCGTGAGTGCAGTGACACTGATTGGCGGGCATTGGGTGCTGGAGCTTTTTGGTTTGTCGGTACCTGTGATTCAATTGGCCGGAGGTATTATGATTTGTAAAATCGGATGGGAGTTTCTTTCTACCGACAAACCCAAACAAAATGAAGAAATAGAGTCGAGCAAAGCCGAAAGTTCTCACATGATCAGCATCCAGGAGAAGTTGTTTTATCCCATCACGTTTCCCATGACAACTGGTGCAGGCACCATTGCCGTACTCTTTACATTGAGCGCCAACAGCGAAGCCAAAACCCTTCCGAATTATGTAGCTAATACGGGAGGTCTTTTACTTTCCATCATTGGCATTTGTGTTCTGATTTATATATTTTATGTCAACGCCAATCGCTTTATCAATTATATGGGTTCCCACAGCGAGAAGATTGTCAATCGGTTAAGCGCATTTTTAATTTTTTGCGTTGGGTTGCAAATTGCCATACAAGGAATAACGCATTTAATCAAAGGGTAAACGCCATTAATGAAAGCTTTGCGAATAGTGTTTTTTCACAAAAAGCAAGAAAGGATCATTTTCTCTTTTGTTTCCCAGAGTGACTACGAATAATCTTTATCGCTATAGCCCTCTCTCCAAAGTTATAATAGGATGGAACATATCACTGTTCCGAAGCCTTTCTCTTTCCTTTGGTATTGGTCTTTGAATCCTCTTCGCCAGCAGGAGTAATTTTCTTACGTACTGTTTTGGGGGGATTTGCCTTTACCAGTAAAGGAATAATAATATTGGTAGTCCCAACTTCATTACGCACAAAATAAGGCTCTAACCCGGCATAAAGTTCTCCATTATCATACACTTCGCACCAACAATCGTAAACACTGTCATAAAACTTAAATGACAAATCATTGAATGTCAGCGGCATCATGAGTGTCAATTCTTTAGTACCATTTGAAAATGTGTTCGCATTTCTTATTTCCCAGTTGTTGAAATTACCTACAATACTCATACCTGATGGATCAATGTTGTCTGCTTTAAACACTACTTTCCACATCATATCTTCTTTTTTCCATGAGATTTTCATACCTTCATAAATTTGTAGTTAAGTATTAAAATACATAATATATCGTAATTTAATTACAACAAAGCAACCGCATACATGCAAAGATAACATTTATATTTTTCACTTGCAAATGCTTAGCCTATTTTATTTCACGAATAAAAAATTGTCGAGGAGAAACAAAAACAAAAAATTTATCGTATTTTTGTCGACTAAAGTAGAATATATAATTCAGGGATAAGAGTAAGGTGTTATTGTGATGTTGATACGCTTAAGGCTAAACCGCTTAAAGTAATAAAATTATGTTTGATTTAGGAATTATCGGAGGAGGTCCTGCAGGTTACACTGCCGCTGAACGTGCTGCCGCACACGGATTAAAAGTCATCCTTTTTGAAGAAAAAGAAATTGGAGGTGTTTGTTTAAATGAGGGATGTATTCCCACAAAAGTGCTTCTCCAAAGTGCTCATGTATTAGATACGATCCATGATGCTGGAAAATACGGCATTGTGGCGAACGCAGATCCAACATATGATTTAGAAAAAATAATTCAACGAAAGAATCATATTGTACGTAAAATGCAAGCAGGAGTGAGAGCACAACTGAAAAGTGATCTCATACAAATAGTACATGGACATGCAACCATAAAAGGTAAACAAGGCGAACTTTTCCACGTTGCATGCAATGAATCAATTCATGAAATCAATAATTTGCTAATTGCTACAGGATCGAGAGAACTTATGCCACCCATTCCGGGCATTGATTCACCATCTGTTGTTACGCATCGTGAATTATTGAATTTGACGGAAACACCCAAAGACTTAATCATCATTGGCGGTGGATACATTGGCATTGAGTTTGCTGACTATTTCCATAGTTTAGGTACTCATGTGAGCATTATTGAACTAAAAAACACCATTTTAGATGGTACAGATCGTGAACTAAGCGGTATTTTACGCAGCGAATATGAAAAGCGTGGCATCTCTTTTTATATGAGTGCACAAGTGATTCGCATAGACGAAAACACGGTTATTTTTATTCAAGACGAAGAAGCAAAAAGTTTAACAGGTGACAAAATACTAGTTTCTGTAGGTCGTACTCCGAATTTAGAGGGATTTGGATTAGAGTTGTTTGATATTGAATCATATAGAAAAGGAATTCGTGTTAATCGACAGATGCAAACCTCCGAACCTAACATTTACGCAGCGGGCGACGTGACAGGATTCTCAAAATTAGCACATGCAGCCTATCGTGAAGCGGATGTAGTAGTGAATACACTCAAAAAGATCGACGATCAGATGAATTTTCAATCCATTCCTGCATGCATTTATTCTAACCCCGAAATTGCAACCGTAGGTTTGACGGAAGATGCACTGAAAATAGCATGGATGCCACACCGTATTGTAAAATTACCGATGACATATGCCGGTCGTTTTGAAATTGAAAACGGAGGATTTTCAGGTCTTTGCAAATTAATTATTGGTGATAGCGATGAAATTCTTGGCGTGCACATCATTGGTAATATGGCAACGGAAATCATTGGATCAGCAGCTATGGCAATCGACAATAAGATGACGGTTCAACAGTGGGTAAAAACCATTTTCCCACATCCAACTGTTAGTGAAATTTTTCGCGAAGCACTTAACAGAGTCTGAATTAAGACGTACTTTCTAAATTTCAAGTGATTTTATTTAGGCTCTTTCATTAAGAATATATGGGACTCGCGAACCTCCCTATTCCCTTCGGCAAACAATGGTTCATGCAATTTTTATGCATTCATAATTGATTTGTAAAATCAACATCGCATAACATCTCCCGACAAGTCGGGAGATGTCGTATAAATGATCATCCTCTTTTTCTGACATTACTTTATGCACGTTTCATGATTGAAGTCATTGATTTAAACAAGACATTTGAAGAAAACCATGTGCTGAAGCACATCACAGCCACATTCATGCCTGGCAAAACCAATATGATTATCGGCAAAAGTGGATCAGGAAAGACTGTTTTACTTAAGTGTATTGTTGGACTTCACACCATCGACTCGGGTAAAATACTTTTTGACAATCTGAACGTTCCAGAGATGAGCATCAGTGACACCAAAAAATTACGTCAGAAAGTAGGAATGCTGTTTCAAGGATCTGCGCTGTTTGACTCACTCTCGGTTTTACAAAACGTTCTTTTTCCCCTAGAAATGTTCTCCGACCTAAGTAAATCTGAACAAAACAAACGGGCACGGTTTTGTTTGGAACGAGTCAACATCGAACCGGCGGCCATGTCGCTATTTCCATCTGAAATCAGTGGGGGAATGCAAAAACGGGTTGCAATAGCCCGTGCCATTTCGATGAATCCACTTTATCTCTTTTGTGATGAACCAAATTCCGGCCTTGATCCTCAGACATCATTGGTGATAGATCAATTGATTCATGAAATTACGCACGAATTTAACATGACAACTATCATCAATTCTCACGATATGAACTCAGTGATGGAGATTGGTGAAAACATCATTTTTATTGATAAAGGAGAAAAATCATGGCAAGGAGCAAAAGAACAGATTTTCACCACCGGCAATAAAATATTGGATGAATTTGTGTTTGCCTCTAATCTATATCAGGAAATTAAAGAGTTGCACACCAAGAAATCGACATAGCATCTTGTAACAACATTCCGCTAATTCAACACGTCCGCTTCTTTATAAACTAAAAAAAAAATCTGTCAGTCGTATAGTAAAGCGACTGACTTTTTTATTTCTCCTTTTCTATCTGCTTTGTATACACAGGTCAACACATTCATTATCTCCTTGTTGCCATAAAACATAGATGTTTTAACGTTAAATGGAATACCCAAGAGTACATTCACCCTCTTTTGTATAAAAAAACTATTACCTTTGCAGCATAAAAAGAATGACTCCTGTATTTCTTTATATTGATGATAATGAATGGAATAAATGCCAAATCAATCTGATAATATTTAACAAATATTCTTCATACCATTAGTAAAACAGGTGGATTTTTCTTAACACAAATGCTTTTCCGCTGCTGTCGTAGCACAAACACCACAGAGCATGAATCCTATCACCCTTTTTCTTTTCGTTGTTTTAATCGCACTTGTAACGATACCATTTTTAGGCGAAAAACAGAAAAGAGCGCTTCTTCTTTTTTCAGAATTATTCATTGTTGTTTTTAGCAGCACCTATGCGATTGAGGCATTAATCGGAACAACAACCTCTTATCTCCTTTTAGGATCAATAATAACAGGCACTGTACCGATTGTGATTGATCCTTTAGCGGCATGGTTTATACTCATCATTAATTTTACGTTTCTTACTGGTGCCGTTTACGGCGCCAACTACATGAAAGCGTATCGTGAGAAAAAATCTCAACTTTCACTTCATTGGGTCAGTTTTTTATTAACACATATTGGACTTTTAGCCGTTTGTATGGTGCAGAACATGTTAGTTTTTTTGCTTGTTTGGGAAATCATGGCCATTAGTTCTTTTGTGATGGTGATTTTTGAAAGTGAGAAGCCAAAAACCATTAAGGCCGGCATCAATTACCTGATTCAGTCTCACATAGGGATTTTAGTGTTAACCATTGCATTTGCTTGGGTATATGTCCAAACCAATTCTTTCTCATTCAATGCCATTGGTACATTTGCACATACCATGCCTGCTCCGGAAAGTTTTGGATTGATGTTGTTGTTTTTTATCGGTTTTGCGTTTAAGGCCGGCTTTGTGCCCTTTCACACATGGCTACCTTATGCCCATCCCGCAGCTCCTGCACACGTTTCCGGTATAATGTCAGGCGTATTGATAAAAATAGGGATTTACGGAATTTTACGCATGCTTTTTTTGATGCCTACAAATTACGTTGCCATCGGCGTTGTCATTCTTGTTATCTCAGTCATAACCGGCGTGTATGGCGTGATGTTGGCCATTGTGCAACACAACTTAAAAACGCTCTTAGCCTACCATAGCATTGAAAATATTGGTATCATAGGAATTGGCATCGGAGTAGGAAGTTTGGGCATGGGACTAGGAAATTTCCCCATGGCAGTCATCGGCTTTGCAGGTGCATTGTTGCATACCTTGAACCACTCGTTATTTAAGTCGTTACTTTTTTATGGAGCCGGTAATGTATATCAAGCCACGCACAGCGTTAATATTGAATCATTTGGAGGATTAATAAAACGAATGCCTCAAACGGCGTTCCTTTTTCTCATTGCTTCGTTGGCTATTAGTGGATTGCCTCCATTCAACGGGTTCATCTCTGAGTTTTTGATTTATTCTGGTTTAATAAATGGTTGGATTCACGGAACCTTTATTTATGTTCTCCTGTTTGTTTTTGCTGTTTTCGGACTTTCGTTAATTGGCGGATTAGCTATTCTTTGTTTCACGAAAGCCTTTGGAACTATCTTTTTAGGATCACCACGGCACACATTTGACCATGAACCACATGAAAGTCACCGTATGGCACTTATTCCAATGTACGCTATAGTAGCATTGATTATAGTAATTGGAATCTTTCCTGTTTACTTTGTTCAAGCTTTATGGTTACCTATTCAACAATTTACAGGAAATATGCCTTCTGGAGATATGTTGGCCGTTTCAGCATCGTTAAGCGTTGTACAACAAATAGGATTTGCATCGCTCGTATTTATCGCTTTGACTGGCGTTGTTTGGCTTGTTCGTAAACAATTGACAAAAAAACAAGTAATTACATGCGGTGAAACATGGGGTTGCGGCTATGTAGCTCCAAATCCGAAGATACAATACACCGCAAGTTCGTTTGTACGTACTTATCGTAAATTGTCTGAATCTGTTCTGCAATTTCATAAACACAAAAAGGAGATTAGCGGTATTTTCCCGGACGAAGCATACCATGCAATTCACCCTCTCGACCGCGTTGAAACTTATTTAATTGGCGCTCCATTAAAACGAATGCGATATTGGTTAAATCGTTTCTCTTTTTTACAAAACGGAAGTTTGCAGTTCTATATACTGTATGGATTAGTGTTTATCATGATATTAGTCGCCATTCCGTTTTTCGGATACCTTTACCATTTCATGGTTCATCTTTTAAACACGCTTTAAATCATGATTAGTTTCATTTTAATGGTCGTTGCAAGCCTTTTCATTTCGGGTATCATTGTTCGAACGAAAAGTGTAACATCAGGACGAAAAGGCCCATGCATCATGCAGCCAATGAAAGATATTGTGAGGCTTTGGAAAAAAGGATCCGTTTATAGTAACACAACTAGTTGGGTATTTCGGATAGCGCCCACCATCTATTTTTCATCGATTCTGATGGCTATGTCGATGCTCCCTTTAGGCGAAAGCCCCGGACTATTCTCATTTAATGGCGATTTTGTGTTTTTTGCGTATGTGCTGGCTACCGGAAAATTTTTCAACATCATAGCAGCATTAGACACCGGCAGCAGTTTTGAAGGAATGGGAGCAAGCCGTGAAGCTTTGTTTTCGATGTTAGCCGAACCCGCCTTTTTTATTTTAATGGGATCATTGGGCCTCTTAACAGGGTTCACATCGTTTAACTCTATTTTTCAGGCGTTACATTTCGGGTCATACATCACCTACGCACTGGGGATCATTGCCACCTTTATTTTACTGATGCTCACTATGATTGAAAATAGTCGCATGCCTATTGACGATCCGAAAACACATTTAGAACTCACGATGATTCATGAAGTGATGATCTTAGACAATAGCGGATTTGATCTGGGACTGATTTTCCAAGCAACCAATCTTAAATTTGCACTCTATGGAACGCTGATTGTCAACATGTTTTTAGGCAATTTACCTTTGTATGCTACAATCCCGTTGTTTTTGGCAATTCAAATTCTGTTTGGCATTTCTATCGGATTGATAGAATCGTTTATGGCACGTTACAGAATGAGTCACAACGCACAATTTATATTGATATTATCGTCATTATCGATTCTTGTTTTGTTTAGTGTTTTGATGCTTTTAGGCAAATTTAATTCGTAAATACCCAATGATATCCATTCTATTAATTATATTCATCATCTCGCTGCTCTACTTTGCCATTGCCAATCGGTTGATGACTTATGTCAAGATTCTGGCATTGCAAGGAATTCTGTTGTTTGGCGTTGCATTCATCGAATTGATAGAAATTAATGTCGTCAACCTAATCTTTATTCTTTTTGAAACCATTGTGGTGAAAGCGATTGCCATCCCTCTTTTTATGCGATACATCATCAAGAAAAACAAAATCACACGCGAAGCCGAACCTTACGTCCCTTATTTCGTGTCGCTTATCCTGATTACGTTGATCATTGTCGCCACGTTTTTGATAGCAAACTACATCCACGACACACATCTGAACAAAATCTACTTTATTGCAGCACTATCGGCTCTTTTCAGTGGCTTATATTTCATCACCACGCGTCGAAAAATCATTACCCATGTAATTTGTTACGTAATGATTGAAAATGGTGTTTTCATTTTATCATTAGCAGTGGGACACAACATGCCCATGTTAGTCAATCTGGGTATTTTATTGGATGTCTTTGTCAGCGTTTTCTTGTTAGGCATTTTCGTAAATAAAGTTGGAGACGTGATCGACGAAGGCGATGTCACACAGTTGAGCAAAATTAAGGATTAAATAGATAAATCGATGATTCTTTTCTATCTGGCAGGTTCTATCGTCTTTGCAGGTATCTTGTTTATCAATCGCAATGCGTTTATCAACAAACTGTTGGTGATAGGATTTTTGCTTTTGCAAATTAGCTATACCGGTTTCATTTTTGTTCATCAGAACATAACGGAAGCGACCTATTTCACACCGGATGCCTTAGCTGTACTTATGACTGCCACGTTGACGATCATTGCTATTCCCACGCTACTGCATCGGTACGATTACGTTTACAAAGAACAAGACACTCCGGGCAGCAAAGGACTATATTATGGGGCGATGGTCATTTTCGTTATGGCTTTGACAGCAGGATTTTTGGCATCGCACATTGCCGTGACATGGATATTTGTTGAAATTACCACATTAAGCGCTTCAGTATTAATTTTTCATCGACGCAATGCAGGTTCGATTGAAGCCACCTGGAAATACATTTTTGTGAGTTCTATCAGCTTAGTCTTTGTGTTTATAGGCATTTTACTATTGAGTTTATCTATGGGCGATCAATATCAGGCAGGCATGCAGTACGATACACTAACCCGTCTGGCTCCAATGCTCAATCCATTTTGGTTGAAATTAGCTTTTATCTTCATCTTCACAGGATATACCGCAAAATTGGGATTAGTACCCATGTACACGGCAGGTATTGATGCCAAAGACAAAGCGCCGACACCGGCAGCAGCTCTCTTTTCGAGCGTGCTGATGAACATAGGCTTTGTGGGCATTTTTCGCTTATATGTCATCACAGCCCATAGCTCCATTCTTGGTTGGGTAAATACCATCATTCTCATCACCGCTTTTCTTTCCGTCTTTGTAGCTACCGTTTATATGATGAAGGTGAGAAATATCAAGCGGATGTTAGCTTATTCGAGCATTGAGCACATGGGTATCGTCATGATTGGCATCGGAATTGGCGGCTTAGGATATTACGCAGCCATTTTACAATTGATTTTGCATTCTTTTGTCAAATCATCGTTATTTCTTCAGGTGGGACATCTCTATAAAACATTCAAAAGCAAAGAAATTTTTGCCATGGGAAATTATTTTAAATACAACGTGCCGGGAGCTGTTTTTCTCTTGTTCGCTTTTATCGGCATTGCGGCCATTCCACCTTCAGGACTGTTTGTGAGTGAATTTTACCTCATGATTGCATTGATAAAAGCACATGAGTTGATCATTTTAATTCCCTTGTTGCTATTATTGACCATTATTATATGGGCATTCGGCAAAAATATGTTCAAGATTCTCTTTGTTCCTCCTATGAACATTGATGTCAACGCTATGGAGAAAGTAAACCCGTATGAAACGCTTTCACATTATTTGTTACTTGTGCTCGTTGTTTATTTGGGATTTTTCCCGCCGACTACGTTTGTCGCATTAATTCAAGCAACCATCCATTCATTACCGATTTGAAATGCATGCCATAACCATTAAAAATTACGAGCGGATTGTCTTCGCATCCATTCCAACATTACCCTACGAGCAGTTTGTTCCAGTGATTCTTGAGGAACTGATGGTGAACGATGCATGCCATTGCATAAACTATTTCGGTTATCCCCACGATGGCAAAATTCAACTAATCTGCTGCATTGCCAACGACAACGAACATACGATTCACGTAACTTCAACCATCACCATGCATGGCGCAACATTTCCATCGTTAACCGCCCATCGACTCTCCTTCCATTTTTTTGAAAGGGAAATTCACGAACAATTTGGTATCCAATTTACTGATCATCCATGGTTAAAACCGGTTCGTTACGCATACAATCGCGCCGATGAACAACAAACAATTGCCAACTATCCATTTTATTCCATTGACAGTGAAGAACTTCACGAAGTTGGTGTAGGTCCCATTCATGCAGGTATCATTGAACCAGGACATTTTCGTTTCCTTTGCAACGGAGAACAAATTCTGCATTTGGAAATCCAATTAGGGTACCAACACCGGGGTATGGAACAACTGTTTTTGGATAAAACAATGCTCTTGCAACGAGCTACGTTAGCTGAAAATATTGCCGGCGACACGGTGATAGGTCATGCTTCAACGTTCGCTCGCACGTGGGAAAGTTTGTGCGACACAATGGCAACGCCGTCCCTTCAATTTGAACGAGCACTGGCTTTAGAACATGAACGCATTGCCATTCACACAGGCGATTTGAGCGCCATGTGCACCGATTTGGCTTATCAATTGGGAAGCTCTGTTTTTGGACGATTGCGCACGCCAATCATCAACTATTTTCAAGAATGGGCAGGCAATCGTTTTGCAAAAGGATTGATACGGCCCGGAAAAACAAACTTTCCGTTTAGCCCTTCTTTAAGCAAAAGATGGCATGAAGTGATAGATGCATTTGAACCAGACTTTATAGAAATGTACGACACTCTCTCCGATCTGCCATCAGCGCTTTCACGCATGGAAAAAACCGGCATTGTAAACAGAGAAACGGCTTCAACAATAGGCATGGTGGGAATGGCTGCACGCGCCAGCGGTTTGAAAAGAGACATACGAAGTTCCCACCCTGAAGGATGGACAAATATAACCCATCAACCGATTATCAAGAAACATGGCGATGTTTTTTCACGTGTTCAAATCAGAAAAGAAGAAGTGTTGCAATCGATAGGATACATCAAACAAATACTGGAATATTTACCGGACACAAACGATCCGATATTGGAAATGCAAAATCCAAAACCAAATTCTTTTGTCATTGGACTGACCGAAGGATGGCGCGGTGAAATTTGTCATTGTGCCATTACCGATGAAACAGGCAATTTACAACTTTACAAAATAAAAGATCCATCGGTGCACAATTGGTTGGCATTGGCACTTTCGGTACGAAATAACGAAATCTCTGACTTCCCAATTTGCAACAAAAGTTTTGATTTATCCTATTGCGGAAATGACCTCTAATAAACCTGTTTAAAGAAAACAGCACGAACATGTTGAATAGTTTACGGATCCTTCATCATCAAGGAAAGCAATACATTCCAAATCTTACCACTGCCGAAGCAGCAGGAATTTTCAGAGGAAGACCCATTATTAGCTCGGCAAACGTGGACAATGATCAATTGATTGCCCTTTGTCCAACCCATGCCATAAGCCAATCACCAATACAGATCGATTTAGGTCGATGTACTTTTTGTGGGGAGTGCACCATTACCTTTCCTGACAAGATTCAATTTACCAAAGATTACAAACTTTCATCTAACGATCGAAATCGCTTGATTGTGTACGAAGGCATGGATGCACCCATTACGCTCGATGCCAATAAAATTCGGAAGGAGATACAACATTTGTTTCATGGCTCATTGAAATTAAGACAAGTATCTGCAGGTGGAGACAATAGTTGCGAATGGGAATTGAATGCTTCCGGCAATGTGAATTTCGATATCGGTCGTTTTGGCATTGAGTTTGTCGCTTCACCACGGCATGCCGATGGCATTGTGATCACCGGCCCTATTACTCAAAATATGGCAGAACCTCTACAACGTTGTTACGACGCTGTGCCTAACCCTAAAATGATAGTTTTAGCAGGAATCGACGCTATCAGTGGTGGAATTTTCGAAGGAAGCAAAGCGTTAGATCGTTCATTTATTGATAAATATCCTATCGATTTATTTATTCCCGGAAATCCTGTTCATCCCCTAACTTTCATAAACGGAATCATTCAATTGATAGGCATACAATCTTAATAAAATGCTATTTCGACATTGCATTTTCGAGGATAAAAATTAAAAAACAAAAAAATATGGGTTGGTTCCATTGATCAGAAACATGAGCATCGTGATAATTTTCAACGGTTTAATAAGCATATAAAGATTTTTTTCAACAATAGAGGAGTTCATTAATGGTAAAGAATCGTTTAAATGACTACCTTTGCAGTCTCTAAAAACAAGGATTAATTATGGGAAGCGCATCTCTTATCGTACTGTTAATCATTGCAATAGCTTTTGCTGTTGTAGCCGTTTATATCGGCAGAATTTTTGGAACTTCATCGACAAATTCCGTCAAAGGAGAACCCTACGAATGTGGAATTGAAACTAAAGGAGAAACATGGGTTCAGTTTCACATCGGGTACTATTTATTTGCCCTCTTATTTTTAGTGTTTGACGTAGAAATTGTTTTCTTATTTCCTTGGGCAACGGTTATACGCGAATTGGGCGTGGTTGCCTTAGTTGAAATATTCTTTTTTACGTTGTTCCTGTTTTTGGGACTTTTATACGCATATAAAAAGAAAGCACTCTCATGGATGTAAAGAAAGATTTTATTCCTGAATTTGAAGGAGAAGCCTATAAAGACGACATGGGAAGAACGAGTTTCATCGTAACTTCCGTTGATGCCGTCGCCAACTGGGGTCGTAGCAATTCACTATGGCCTTTATCATTTGGGACAAGTTGTTGTGCCATTGAACTAATGAGTACCGTTTCGGCAAAATACGACTGGTCGCGTTTTGGGTTTGAAGTGATGCGTGCCAGCCCGCGTCAATGCGATTTAATTATCGTTGCCGGTACCATTACACACAAAATGGCACCGGTGCTCAAACGGCTCTACGACCAAATGCCCGAACCACGTTATGTAATTGCGATGGGAGCATGTGCCGTTTCAGGAGGACCATTTTACTATAACTCGTATGCCGTTGTTCGCGGAGTTGACAATGTGATCCCGGTTGATGTTTACATTCCCGGATGTCCTCCTCGTCCCGAAGCATTAATTCATGGCATGATGACCTTGCAAGAAAAAATCAAAAAGTCAAAAGCATACGTAATCGAGAAACCTAAAAAAAAGAAGGAAAACAATGTCTAAAGAGGAACTCAAACAATACCTTGAAGTTACTTATCCTGACTTGGAAGTGAAAGAGACTGTCAATTTCCCACTGCTTCTGGTCAACAAAGAGGATGTGATTCCGGTGCTTACAAAATTGAAAGATGCATCTGAAACCCGTTTCAACTTTTTATTTTGCGAAACTGCCGTCGATCGAAATCCAAATTTTGAAGTAATTTATCACTTGACATCAACTTATTATCACCATGATTTAGAGGTAAAAGTAATTTTGGAAGATAGAGAAAATCCAGTCATCGATTCAGTGTACGGTCTTTGGGAAGCAGCCGACTTATACGAAGATGAAATTTATGACATGTTTGGCATTCGTTTTAAAGGACATCCCAACCTTCGACGTATCATGCTCACCGACGAATGGAACGGATTCCCTCTACGCAAAGATTATCAAGACGATAAAATTATTTCCTTGTAGCCTATTTAGTCAATGGAAAATCAACCTACTACCCCATCGCCAACCGAACTTAGAACAGAAGAGTTTGTTGTCAATATTGGGCCACAACATCCGGCCACGCACGGTGTACTTCGCATCGAAGCTACACTCGACGGAGAAACCGTAAAAGACATACTTCCTCATTTAGGATACATCCATCGAGGTATCGAAAAGATGACTGAATCGATGCCTTACAAGCAATCGATTTATCTGACCAGTCGGATGGATTATCTTTCTGCACACATCAATAATCACGCTTGTTCTTTAGCCATAGAAAATGCGTTAGGGATTGAAGTTTCTGCACGTGCCAAGGCAATCCGTATCATCATGGATGAGTTGCAACGACTCACGTCACACGAATTGTGGTGGGGATCATGTGCCATGGATATCGGAGCCGTGACTCCATTTTTCTTAGGATTCCGCGATCGTGAACGCATTTTAGAGATCTTCGAAGCTAATACGGGCAACCGTCTCACGATGAATTATATTATTCCCGGCGGTGTTATGCGCGATGTTTTACCTTCATTTGTAACTGACGTCAAAGAGTTATTGAAGAAGATCAAAGGCTACCGGCATGAATATGATCAGTTGATTACCGGCAACTTCATCTTTCAACATCGGACACAAGGTGTGGGTTATCTATCGAAAGAACAAGCCATTTCATTAGCTTGTTCAGGGCCTGTAGCACGAGCATCGGGCGTCAGTTGCGATGTTCGGAAGCATTATCCGTATGATGGCTACGAAAAATTAGATTTCAATGAAGTGATCGACTACGGGTGCGATAACTGGGCACGCTATCTTGTACACATGGAAGAGATGAACCAATCCATCCATATCATCGAGCAATTGTTGGATAATTTTCCAACAGGAGAATATCGCACCAAAATTAAAGGAATCATCAAATTACCCGAAGGAGAATATTATCAACGCGTTGAGACAGCCCGTGGTGAATTAGGCGTTTATATTGTAGCCGACGGAAGCAACAAACCATATCGCATGAAATTTCGCACACCATCCTTTTCAAATTTGGGTGCAGTGAAACCCACCACGGTTGGACTAAAGATTGCCGATTTGATGGCCAACATGTCAACGATTGATTTGGTAGTTCCTGATATTGACCGATAAAACAGAGGATATGATTTCAATGATAGAATTTACAGATATTACGGCTTGGATTCACAGCCTTTTGTTGAGTGTAATGACTCCCACATGGACATATATTGTGGAACTGGCGCTATCAGGCGTTACAGCCTTGGTGGTCTTGTTAGTCTGCGTCATTATCATGGTGTACATGGAACGCAAAGTTGCCGGTTTTATGCAGCTTCGATGGGGACCGAACCGTGTAGGACCTTACGGAATTTTTCAAGTCATTGCCGACGTTATTAAGCTCTTGTTAAAAGAGAGTTTCTCCCCCAATCGCGCCGACAAGGTAATGTTCAATATCGCTCCAGCATTAGCTTTATGCGTTTCGCTGATGGCGTTAGCCCCTATTTCGTGGGCGCCGGGATTAACCATGTGGGACACCAATATTGGTATCTTATTCATTACAGCAATCTCTTCAATGGGTGTGATTGGAATTTTGATGGCGGGATGGTCAAGTAACAACAAATACTCGCTCATCGGAGCCATGCGAAGCGGCGCTCAAATTGTTAGTTATGAACTTTCAGCCGGCTTGTCAATCGTCACAGCAGTGGCGCTTGCCGGTACGCTTTCCACAAACGGCATCATCCAATCTCAAGCTGACGGATGGTGGATACTCAAAGGTCAAATTCCTGCTATTATTGCCTTTTTGATTTATGTTATTGCCAGTACAGCAGAATGTAATCGCGCTCCTTTCGACTTGGCCGAAGCTGAATCGGAACTTACAGCCGGTTATCACACGGAATATGCCGGGATGCAATTCGGAATTTTCTATTTGAACGAATACATCAACATGGCCATTGTGTCCATCATTGCATCCACGTTGTTCCTTGGTGGATGGATGCCATTCCATTTGCCTTTCGATTATCCTGTTGTACATGTGTTTAATCACATCATGGATTTCATCCCGACGTGGATGTGGTTCTTTGGAAAAATGTTTCTGATCATCTTCTTTATGATGTGGTTCCGGTGGACTTTTCCGCGTTTACGGATCGACCAATTGCTGAAATTGGAATGGAAATATTTATTGCCAATAAGCATTGTGAACTTGCTTTTTGCCGCTGTCATTATTGTTTTGCATTGGCATTTATAATAGTCCTGAGAAAAAGAAACTCAAAACAGCTAATTCCTTGCAAGAGGAAATATTGAATATTAAAACAAGATTGAATGATGCGAATCCCCTTAAAACGGAGAAGTTCCATCTGATCTTAGTGTAAAAAATCAAATATAAACAGATGAAATCACTTTTCAACTATATCAAGGAGGTTGTTTATGCCTTCGTGTCGTTGGCTAAAGGATTATTATTGACGCTTCGCTATTTTGTTACCATCAGGAAGGTAAATATCACCGAAGAATATCCCAATAACAGAACGACAACTATTAGCGTCAAGGAACGATTTTATGGCGAAGTTGTTTTACCACATGACGAAAACAATGAACATAAATGCACGGCTTGTACTTTGTGTCAAATTGCCTGTCCAAACAACTCGATACAGATTATCTCGAAGCAAATCGAAACGGAAGACGGGAAAAAGAAACGTGTGTTGGATAAATGGGTATATCATTTAGACTCATGCACATTCTGCTACCAGTGCATTGACGCTTGTCCGCAAGATGCCATTGAAATGAAAAACTCATTTGAACTGAGCGTTTACGATCGAACAAAACTCATCTACCAACTCAATCGCCCCGGATCTAAATTAAAAGAAAAACCGACCGTTAAAGAACAACAATCATGAACGCATCGACTGTCATTTTCTATGTTTTAGGGTCTCTCGTGCTCATTTTTGGAGCTATGACCGTTTTTTCGCAAAAAATTTTCAGAGCGGCTGTCTACCTCCTTTTTTCATTGATCAGCGTTGCTGGACTTTATTTATTGTGGGATATGGATTTTATTGCCGCGCTGCAAATCATTATTTATGTTGGTGGTATCGTGGTGTTGATTATCTTCTCTATTTTCCTGACGCAACGTTCGGGAGAAAAGCTGCCGCCGCCAATAAAGAAGCGCCTCGTATGGTCGGGTATTTTAACCATCAGCGGATTAGGACTTACATCATGGATTGTTTACAACTATCTTTTTTCCGCGTCAACTTTACCTGGCGTTGAGCCTACCGTGCATAACATCGGGGAGCAAATGCTCAGTTACAGCAAATATGGCTACGTTTTCCCTTTTGAAGTGATCAACATTTTGCTTTTGGCCGCGTTAGTTGGAAGCATCGTGATTGCCATGAAGAAAAAAGAGATAAAACCTACAGACGAAACCACTCACATCACAAAATAAAACGAGTATGGAACAAGTGCCTTTATCACACATTCTCATTCTAAGTTCTGCTCTTTTTTTTCTGGGCATTTATGGATTCTTCTCACGTCGTAACATGATTACGATGCTGATGTCCATTGAACTTATTTTGAACAGTGCCAACATCAATTTTATAGCATTCAATAAATACCTCTTTCCGCACCAATTGGAAGGTGTATTTTTCACCATGTTTATCATCGTGGTGGCTGCTGCTGAAGTATCCTTATCGATTGCTATTATTATAAATCTGTATCGCCGATTCAACACGATTGATATTGAGGATACGACAACGATGAAGTATTAATATGAACAGTTACGAATTATCTTCCTTACTGATTGTGGCATTGCCTCTGATGAGTTTTGCGTTTCTCGTTTTACTCAGCAAACAACTGAAACCACGTGTAGCGGGAATTATTGGCACGCTTACCCTTGCTACAACAGCTATCCTGACTTTTTATGTCGCCGCGGGCTATTTCTTTGGTTTCGGTATGGAAAACGGCGCTTACGTACACCACATCGCTTTGCAGTTTCAATGGCTAAAGTTTTCCGATAACCTTTCCATTGATCTGGGCATTGTGTTAGATCCCATATCCGTGGCATTATTGATTGTCATTACGGTAGTTTCGACCATGGTGCATCTGTATAGTTTGAACTATATGCACGGTGAAGAATATTTCGCCCGCTACTATGCCTATCTTTCGCTATTCACCTTTTCGATGCTCGGATTGGTGATGGCTGTCAACATTTTTCAAATGTACATCTTCTGGGAATTGGTGGGGGTTTCTTCATTCTTATTGATCGGATTTTATTTCACCAAACCATCAGCCATCGCCGCCGCAAAGAAAGCGTTTATCGTGACGCGTTTCGCCGACTTAGGCTTCTTGATTGGTATTCTGATATTAAGTCATGGCGCCAAGACACTTGATTTCTTCGTGATGATTCAACGCCTCACGCAAGCCGGATCGCCTTACTTAGCTCATTTCACGGCCACTTCTTTTTTAGGGTTATCCACTCTATCGTGGGCCTTGTTGTTAGTCTTTGCAGGTGGCGCCGGGAAATCGGCCATGTTTCCGTTGCATATCTGGTTGCCCGATGCTATGGAAGGTCCTACTCCCGTTTCCGCGTTAATCCATGCTGCAACGATGGTAGTTGCAGGCGTTTATTTGGTAGCCCGCTTATTCCCGATCTTTGCTATTTCGGCACCTGACGCTTTACTCATTATTGCCTATATCGGAGCATTTACGGCGCTCTTTGCAGCCGTTATTGCCTGCACACAAACCGATATTAAACGGGTATTAGCCTATTCGACCATTTCGCAAATTGCCTACATGATGTTTGCCTTAGGCGTTTCAGGATGGGGCGAAGGTCAAACCGAAGGCTTCACAGCTTCTATCTTCCACCTTTTTACACACGCATTTTTCAAAGCCTTATTATTCTTAGGTGCCGGTGCCATTATTCATGCCATTAACAGTAACGAGATGAAAGATATGGGAGGCTTACGAAAAGCGCTTCCAATTACGCACATCACCTTTTTGGTGGCTTGTTTATCCATTTCGGGTATTCCTCCGTTCTCGGGATTTTTCAGTAAAGAAGCCATCCTTTCGGCAGCATCACATAGCAACATGTTGGTTTATTATGTTGGACTATTCACCAGTGGACTGACTGCTTTCTACATGTTCCGTCTTTATTTCCGTATCTTTTGGTACAAACCGGTGCAAGATCACCATAATCACGAAAAGCATACCTGGGCAATGAATAGCGCATTGCTGGTTTTGGTTTTAGGCGCTGCTTTTGCAGGGTTAATTCCTTTCGGATCGTTTGTCAGCGCTACCGGATCGCCCATCATATTACCATTTAATCCTTCATTCTCCGTTGTTCCCGTTTCGTTCGGATTGATCGGAATCTTTTTGGCGTATTTCTTTTTCTCCAAAGAATCGGACAGAGCTGATAAAACTGTTGCCTACTTCGGTGGATTTTATCGTGCCGCATATCATAAATTCTACATTGACGAAATCTATCTTTTCATAACAAAGAAAGTAATCTTCAACTTGATTGGACGGCCTGCTGCATGGTTCGATCGCACCGTTGTGAATGGAATTTTGATCAATGGGACCGCTGTCGTGACAGAAGCCGGTTCGGAAGCTATTAAGCCGATGCAATCCGGGAAAGTTCAATCGTACGCGATGTTCTTCTTAGGCGGTGTACTGCTCCTTGTCGCTTTATTATTCATTCAATTCATGTAATCACCAATGGATATCTTACAACTATTAATCATCCTGCCGATAATAACCATACTCGGAATGATCGTGGCGAAAAAAGAGCTGCTGATCAAAAGTATTGCTTTAGCGGGAAGCTCGCTGCAATTAGTTATATCAGTCATCATCACTGTGCTGTATGTTCAACTACGCCAAACAGGAACAACGGATCAATTCTTATTTCAAAGCAGCTACGTCTGGTTTGCACCTTTAAAAATCTATTTCAGCTCCGGTATCGATGGCATCTCGTTAGCGATGATTCTTATGACGGCATTGGTTGTTCTTGCAGGCGTATTGGTTTCGTGGAAAATCAATAAACAGGTGAAAGAGTTTTTCTTCCTTCTTATTGTATTAAGTCTGAGCGCTTATGGCTTTTTCATAACAACCAACCTTTTTGTGATGTTCTTTTTCCTTGAATTAGCCGTCATCCCAAAGTTTTTGTTGATTGGTATGTGGGGAAGCGGACGAAAAGAATACAGCTCCATGAAGCTGGCTTTGATGTTGATGGCCGGTTCCGCGCTGGTTTTTTTAGGTATGATCGGGCTTTTTTATGCTTCAGGGATGCAGTCGTGGGACATTCAGGATATAGCTAAACTCAACATCCCCATCGCTACGCAACGTGTGCTCTATCTGCTATTGTTTACAGGATTCGGCGTGTTCACGGCCATGTTTCCTTTTCATACATGGGCGCCCGACGGGCACTCATCAGCTCCAACCGCCGCTTCCATGTTCTTAGCCGGTATTTCGATGAAATTAGGCGCTTATGGCTGTTTACGTGTTGCTACTTATTTATTGCCTGGCGCTGCGCAAGAGCTTTCGTGGATCTTTATCATTCTGGCTTCCATTGCCATCATCTATGGCGCTTTCGCCACCATGATGCAAAAGGATTTGAAATATATGAACGCATACTCGTCCGTTAGTCACGTGGGATTTATCATTCTTGGTATTGCCATGCTGACCAAAGTAGCCATAACAGGAGCTGTGATGCAAATGGTGTCGCACGGTATCATGACAGCCCTTTTCTTTGCCGCCATCGGGATGATTTACGATCGGGCACATACAAGACAAGCTAATGAATTGGGCGGAATGCTCAAGCAAATTCCTTTCATTGGAACTGCTTTTATTATTTCAGGATTAACATCGCTCGGATTGCCTGGTTTTAGCGGATTCGTTTCCGAAATGACCGTGTTTGTCGGATCGTGGGAACGAGCAGGCATTTTCTATCGCGGCGCAACCATTTTAGCAGCCGCTTCCATCGTGGTTACCGCGGTCTATATTTTGCGGGCTATCGGATTTGCGATATGGGGAAACATCACCAACAAAGAATTCCTGAAATTGAAAGATGCAACATGGAGCGAACGCACTGCAACGGTGTTATTGGTGGTAGGCATTTTGATCATCGGCCTTGCGCCATTCCTGTTTGTTCATTTGATTAATTTAGATACAACCACCATATATCAAAAATTAATTTCAAACGTTCTTGTACATTGATTTCGCACCGATCATCATGTTATCATCTCAATTATAACATCGTAAACACATACATAAATGGATAACGTTTTATTATTTCGTTTTGAGATTATCATCGCGGCTTTGATTTTAATGCTATTAGTGATGTCGCTACGCGATTTCAACACGAAAGTGACCGCTTTTCTTGGCACGATGAATGTCCTGCTCTTAGTGAATTTCCTCATCGGATGGCTACCCATGTACACGGGAAGTTATTTCTCGGGCTTTTTCAGAACCACCGATTTGATTGTTTTTGAAAAGAATATCCTGAACTTAGGCATTCTGCTTATTTCGCTCACCTCGTATCAATGGTTGAAAAAATCGGAACATCGTCTGGAATTCTATTTCCTGATGCTCAGTAGCATCATGGGCGTTTTTGTGATGTTGTCCAGCGGCCATATTTTGATGTTGTATCTGGGAGTTGAAATGTCAACCATCCCCATCGCCGCCATGTCGAACTTCAATTTAGATGAAAAACGTTCATCCGAAGCCGGTTTGAAATTGATTCTTTCGTCCGCTTTTTCAACCGGTATCATGTTGTTCGGCATTTCACTACTCTATGGTGCAGTTGGAAATTTAAGCTTCGATTCAGTGATCGCAAACCTGCATCCCGACATGCTGACACTCTTTGCCTTTACATTTATTCTGGCAGGTTTTGCCTTCAAAATGTCGATTGTGCCTTTCCATTTATGGACAGCCGACGTATACGAAGGATCGCCCATCGCCGTTACCAATTTTCTTTCGGTCATCAGTAAAGGATCCGTTGTGTTCGTGTTCCTGACCATTTTATACCAACTCTTCGGCGGCCTCAAAGACGAATGGTTATACGCCATCAGCATCCTGTCCATTCTGAGCATGACCGTGGGTAACTTATTTGCTTTGCGTCAGCAAAACGCCAAACGATTTCTCGCCTTCTCTTCCATTGCGCAAGTGGGGTTTGTGTTGGTCGGCGTGGCAGGCGCATCCGTCATGGGATCTACCTCCGTCGTCTATTTCATACTCATCTATTTATTGAGCAACATCGCTGCCTTCGGGGTGATTGGCGCCATGGCCGACAGCACCGGATCTGAGTCGTTGCAATCGTTCAAAGGACTCTACAAATCGAATCCTTTTTACGCCCTTTTCATGGTGGTAGCGCTGTTTTCGTTAGCCGGTGTGCCTCCCGTGGCAGGATTTTTCGGTAAACTATTTCTACTCACAGCCGGCATGAACAGTAAACTGTATGTCCTTTTAGGATTTGCCGGCGTCAACTTAGTACTGTCGCTCTACAACTATTTGCGTGTGGTAAAATACATGTTTATCGACGAAGCTGTGACAACCGTACCTCCGCTCCAACGCAACCGTCAACTCACAATAGCCCTTGTTACATGCACCATCGGACTCCTCATCATCGGATTCATTCCGGCCATTTACCAATACATCGACCAAATTTGCCGCATGTAACCCTTAGTTTTTTGTCTATAGTAAAGGCTTCTGAAAGATTTTCGGAAGCCTTTTTGTTTACAGCATTTGCATTCTGTCCCGTCCTGCAATAGGTTTACAGAAGAAGTAAACAAAAAGCAGGATTATGAAAATTGTAATCGGATTACTTGCCAATATGTGAAGTGCCTCCACAACGTCGGCACACAACCCCTTGCCGTTCCCGATGCTCTTTAAACTTTGCAATACAACTCGCCTCGTCCGAATATTGTTCGCTAAAGTTCATTAAATTCATAGCTTGTTTTTATATCCTCATAACTTACAAGGGGTTCTCCTTGGTCATTCTACGATGATCTTTCCTTGCTTCACACGAGTTGATCCTTGCAAAAATTCGTAATAATAGACGCCCGGCAACAGATCACCTTTGTTTAGAAAGATTTTGTTGGCATTCACGGGAATACTCTTTACGGTAACGCCAACTTCGTTGTAAATGCGAAGGTTCATTCCGGTAAGATCTGTTTGAGCAGGAATATCAAACACGCCGGTTTCCTTCATCGGATTGGGATAGAAGGCAATGTTAGCACCTGCACTGGTCTCCGTTATGCCCGTTGACGAAGTTTTGAAAGCTAATCCGTCAATCTTTAACACGGCACCCACATAACTTTTTGCTGTATCCTGCCAAGTTTGTCCTTGCCACCTGGAACTACCTATGCTAATCATGGCTGAATCGGCAATTTGGCTGCCACTAAATGGCATTTCCACATAGGTATAACTTGACGCTGCCGGCAGGGTCATTCCATATCCTCCGACATTTGAACCATGATATTTTAAATTTATATTAATTATTGCTGAATCTTTTGGGTTTGCAGGTGCATATTTATAGTAGAACGTCAACGTACCGCTTTGTTGATTGTACGGAAAGCCTCCTGCAAAGGTGTTTGTGACATTATTCCACTGCCCATCTTGTACATTGCCTTCATTTAATTGAAATGTGTTGCTATTTTTACCTGATGTACCTGCAACAGTCATCAATTCAAGTGCATATTTTCCTTTATAGGCATCTGTTGTTTGAAAAACTGTTGAATTTAAATTTCCTTGAGTATCCCAATCATTGAGAGTAGGATATGCGTTGTAATTTGTCCACGATTCAAAGTCACCATTCATAAGTGCAGGTTGACTTGAAACACCTGTAAACGAAATGCTGTCGAACTTGGCAGTACTTCCCGGTAATCCACTAAAAACTAACAAATTGCTCGAAGTAGCCACAAAAATAATGCTATCAGGAGCTTGGGTAAGCGCAGGAGTGAAGGTAAACGAGAAAGGCGTATAAGTGGAATGGATACCTCCCACAGCATAAAAATAGTGAGCAAAACCTACTCCGTTTTTCTTAAACACAATACCTATCAATGCCGAATCGGCATTATTTACATTATAGGTGTAGTAACCACGGATACCTGTCGGTATTTGCGTGTATGGAATTCCACCAGTCCATGTAGAAGGATCGTTGTTGTCTGTTTTAGTTGCGTTAGTAAAATAGCCTCCTGTTGTATCAACTGCAGGAGCAACAGGCGCCTCGGTAATCAATTTAACGGCATACATTCCATGATAAGCATTGGTAGCCTGTATAACATTAGCAACGTGTGAATTTTGAAATGATCGTAAGTTTGAAGACGTAGGATAGTTTGTCGGTTGCAGAAATGACATTGTTGACCAATAGTCAAAACTCCCGTTTGGGATCGTATCCTGAGCATTAACAGGAAAAAACGTAAGGCACAGGAAAAGGAAAGCGCATAGAGTTGTTTTCATAAAAAATAAATTAGAATGGTTGGTATTAAAGACTCGATACAAAGACGTATTTATGTTGATAGTGGTAGCATTTTGTAAGGTTGGGAGCTAAAATAAAATCATTCATCGGCAAATATAGTATGGTTTAGTTCAAATTAGTAAGCTATGAAGGAAAAAAAGAAATACTTATCAAAAAATGTCGTGTTTTGGGTGTTAATCGTTGGTCCCTGCTAATAACCTCATCCGCCCTCGTATGTTTGGGCGCCTTCCCCAAAATGTTGAGTTTTGACCTCTCCCCTGCTCTCTCTCGGAGAAAAGAAGTCTGAATGTTCGTAGGACTAACTATGCATAACATCCTATTAAATTGTATATCACGCATAAGTATGTACTGATTACAACGGGATGGTGAATAGATGTAATGCTATTTTTCCTCTTTTCTTTTGTGTAAAGGCCATCATTAACCTCTTTTTGGTAAACCCTGCGAGTTAATAACATACTTATCTCATTGCCCATTTCCATTATTGGTCAAAAAGCGTGCCTTCGATCGAAGAATAAAAGATTCCGTTTAAAAAAAGAGGAGCCTTGCAGAGAGATTTGATAGAGATCATTTCAACATCAATTGTCTGAACCACGATTATCTCAGATTCAATAATTCAGCAGATAAATGATCACTACTTGCTTCCTACGGCAGATAAGAGGTTCTCGTCAATGGTTCGGGTTCATAGCTGAGCAACGAGTGAAGGAGAGTGTCTTTCAATATCGCTCTGTATTGATATGCTTTGCCGTCAATTAAAACGCGGTCTGAGATGAGCCGCACGCCATGGCTATAATCCACATACGTCTCAAGATGTTTGCCGTAAACAGGTTGTATCGGTTTCCCGTCCAATTTATGCCAACCATAGATGATGACATGCTTTACGCTTGACGTGTCATTTAGTTTCGACGATATCACAATGTCTTTCTTAATGCCTCCCACAAAAATTTCCTGCGGTTTCCCCGCCGCTTTTATCAGGGCAAAGATCACTTGAGAGTGATCATAAAAAAGATCCGGTGTTTCATTTCTGTCTCCCCGCGGGATGTAGTTGAAAGGTTCGAGCTTTAGCTTCGTATGTCTGTACACAATATCAACCACTTTGGGTGTCGGCAAAGAGCAGTGTAACGAATCTGCAATCATCTGTGCCGTGATGGGACTCATGGGAATGATAAAGGCATGTTGATCGTTACCGATAGCAAGATATGTCCGCTTTACAAAA
>DAIDKM010000008.1 GCA_027450045.1 Paludibacter sp.
TTCAACAACTCAATAGGTTCAAATCAGGCGGATGTTTGCAGAGGAAAAAGAAGAAAAGCGACTCACAGGGTGACTGGGAGTCACTCCGTGAGTAAAAACTCAAAGAGAGATGATAGTGAGTCATTGGGTTAATGAAGGCTTCACTAAAAAGATACACGCGACCAATCAATTCCTTTTGTATCTTTGTGTTTGTTCATCAACCCATTTATTGCAACACGAAATGACAACATTTATCAGCGATCTCTCTAAGAAAGAATTTCCGGTGACGGAACGTATCACCGGGATTACATTACGTCCATCTATTCTGGAATTGATACAAAAAGATTATCCGGAATTCACACGTGATCAGGTTTTATCCACCACTGAACTTAATCATTACCGTGAGAAGCATTTCATACACTCCCTTGGCAAGGAAAAAGGGAAGCTTAACGAGTTAGAGAAAAAAGTTTTATCGTCATTGACGAAACGGAAAACCCTGACAGACAAATTAGAGGAAAAAGAAAACGCAGAGCCTATCTCATTTGGTCAAAAGATTGCCGATCATGTGGCAAGTTTCGGAGGAAGCTGGACATTTATTCTTTCTTTCTTAGGCTTTTTAGTGATATGGATTCTTATAAACTTCTATTGGCTCGTGAACAAAGGCTTTGATCCCTACCCTTTTATCCTGTTGAATTTAATTTTATCGTGCGTTGCCGCCCTGCAAGCGCCGGTTATTATGATGAGCCAAAACCGACAAGAAGTGAAAGACAGAGAACGGGCACAAAAAGACTATATGATCAACTTAAAGTCGGAGTTAGAGATTCAGGCATTACAAGAGAAGATGGATCACTTAATCAACACGCAACAACAAGATCTTTTGAAAATGCAAAAAGAGCAGGCAGAGATGATGAACGTTCTTTTGAAGCAACTGCATAACAACACCGCGCAATAAATACAATCTGTTCAGACAAACAACTACAAACAGCCATCCGATACATACGTAAGTGAGAGTGCGACTACGCGTTGTGCTCTCATTTTCAATTTATCACACCACGAATAAGAGTGTTTTCAAACCCTGTCATTCAATATACGCTAAAAGCCTCGAAAAGCCTAAAGATATTTAAGCTAAGCGTGTTGCACTTGCAGAACGCATCATGGCATATTACATTTGCGCAAACCGAATTGCTTGTTTGACCTCTAAGAAGAAAGAAGTCGATAACCAAGCAGAAGCATCGCATTGGCAACCATCTTAACCAAAAAGTGCCTTGTATGAAGAAAGCCGTATTGATTAGTTTGATAAGCTTGTTTTTTGTAGCAAACCATGTCCAAAGTCAGCAATGGCAACAAAGCTGGAATACTGCAAAACAGTTAGCTAAAACAGAAAATAAAAAACTACTCCTGAGCTTTTCAGGATCCGACTGGTGTTTACCATGTATGCGGATGCGCAAATTCGTCTTATCATCCGACGAATTTGTGAAATACGCCAACCAACATCTTATTCTTTATAATGCTGATTTTCCCCGTAAGAAAGGAACGCTTACCAAAGATCAGATAGCCGTTAACGGCTCCCTTGCTGATAAATACAACAGCGAAGGCTATTTCCCGTTGACTATTCTATTCGATCCTAATGGAAAAATCATTAAAGAATGGAACGGTTTATATACCAAAGGCGTGGTAAACTTCATCCAGGAGATCAACGGGGAATAACAATCAGGTACTTTTCGGTGATGCACTTACATTAACGGACATCTTGCTCAACGGCGAACATCTCCGGCTACGTGTTATTAATCTGTATTCTTACTTTTCATGAATACAGCGTCACTTTTGTACTCATTTTCAAACATACGTCAATGTCTCAAACAACAATCCATAAAAGAGGAATGCACCTGATGGGCAATCACTTTGAAATAACGGTGGTTGCTGCAGATGCTTATTGGGCAAATCAACGAATCGATATGGGAGTGAAAGAGATCAAACGAATCGAGGCTCTTCTCACCACCTACAATAACGAAAGCGAAACAAACCAGATCAATCAATATGCGGGCGTTCGTCCTGTGCTTGTGAGCCACGAGATGATACAAATCATTGAACGCTCCAGGAAAATTTCGGAGATAACACAGGGAGCGTTTGATATTACTTACGGTTCGGTAGATAAAAGTCTGTGGAACTTTGATACGCAAATGACAAGTCTGCCAAGTAAAAAAACAGCCAAAAGCAGTGTGCGTCTCATCAACTACAAGAACATCGAAGTGGATATGATACACTCCACCGTATTCTTAAAAGAAAAGGGAATGCGAATTGGGTTTGG
The DNA here is from genome assembly GCA_027450045.1 of Paludibacter sp. Classification (GTDB taxonomy): domain Bacteria; phylum Bacteroidota; class Bacteroidia; order Bacteroidales; family Paludibacteraceae; genus Microbacter. The sequence goes on from DAIDKM010000008.1 coordinate 2,288, forward strand.
CGGTATTGGTAAAGGGTACGCCGCCGAAATGGCAAAACAAGTAATGAAAAAAGCAGGTGTTGAAAGCGGTGTTGTGAATGCTTCGGGCGATCTGACAGCATGGGGTAATATGCCTAACGGATTGCCATGGACAATCGGCATTGCTAATCCGAATCTATCGAATCAAATCTTTTCATACATGGATATCACCGACATGTCGGTTGCAACATCGGGCAATTATGAGAAGTTTGTCATGATCGACGGCAAAAAGTATTCCCATACCATTGATCCGAAGACCGGATTACCGATAAGCGGAATAAAAAGCGTCACGATTATTTCCGCCAATGCCGAAGTAGCCGATGCAATGGCAACTCCTGTCATGATTATGGGAGTAAAAGCCGGACTACACATGATCAATCAGATAAAACACATTGAAGCTATCATCATTACCGACGACGATAAAATCTTTACTTCCAGGAATATTAACATCATCAAATAAGCATCGCCATGAGAGTATGTCTCTTTCTCCGGCACTAACCTGTTGACTAAAAACGTTGAAATATGCAGTTACGTACATTAAAACCGGCCATGATCGCACTTCTGTTTGCCTTGTTACTTTCCTCGTGTGTAACGGTGAAAGAGTATCAGATGTCGAGGGTCAATGATTCGCAAATGGTCTTATCAAACCGGAAAGTGGAGCAAGAGGAACTTGATTTTCAACTTATAAAAGAGGGTTCGTCAGGAGCCACTTCAGGCAAATCGGGCGGTGGTTGCGGTTGCAACTGAACCGTTGAGTATCCATCTTTCCAAACATCATTATCTAACCACATCCCCCGTATGAAAAAAGCCTCTTTCATTATAGCATTCCTGTTTATTTTTTATTACAGCGCTATTGCCCAGCATCTAAAAAAGGACACAACAAACTACACACCCAAAAGTCTGACATTGGATGAAATCAATCTGGTTTCCGGATATTATGCTCAAAACGGAGATCATTCATCCGTTGAAGGAGGTATTGGCTCCGAGCTGGTGCACGAACTATCAACGACGATTGATTTAAAATTTGTAGGTTATTCAAATCCCGACTACATTCACACGCTCACGTTCGGGATGGGTTATGCCCATCATACATCGGCTTCACAAGCATGGATCTCAACCAGCGGTGCATCAAAGACACGAGGCGATCGTTTCTTCCCTTCGTTTGAATGGTCGATGCAAGACGTAAAACACAAGACCGAATTCTCCCTTGGAAGCAACTATTCCGGTGAATACAACTATCAATCGCTTACGTTTGACGGAAGTTTCAGCAAGAAAACGAACACGAACGGAGAGTTTTCCGTCAAGCTGACTACCTCTTTGGATCAGGTGTTGCTAATACTACCCTCCGAATTCAGGACTACATCCACTTCGGTTGTTATTTCATCAGCCAGTACCGGAAGTATAACCAGTTATGAAACAGAAAGAGAACATTTCGGATCGTCACCCCGAAACACTTACACGGCTGCTTTTGCCTTCAATCAGGTGATTAATGCCCGTATGCAGGGTGCTCTGCTTTTTGATGTAACCCAACAAACAGGGTTCCTTGGATTGCCTTTTCACAGGGTATATTTCACCAATGGAACCGATAAGATAGAAAATTTACCCAAGAACAGAACAAGAATTCCCGTTGCAGCACGATTGAATTATTTTCTGGGAGACAATCTGATTATCAGAACGTATTACCGTTATTATGCCGACAGTTGGGGCATAAAATCAAATACAGCCATGATAGAAACCCCTATCAAGTTGTCTCCGTTCTTTTCCATATCGCCCTTTTATCGGTATTATCAACAAACGGCAGCCCGCTATTTTGCCCCTTACATGCAACACGCGACAACAGATACCTATTTTACGTCAAACTATAGTTATTCAGCCTTTTCAGCCAACTTCTTCGGTGCAGATGTCAAATGGATGCCTTTAAATCCCATTGGAGGATTCATCAAATCGATTGAGTTACGTTATGGCCATTACAAACAAACAACAGGATTGGTAGCCAATGTGGTAACCTTGCATCTGAAGTTTTAATAGCGTTTGCAGGAAGCATCAAAAAAGAAAACGCTTTAAAGAAATTCATTGAGACGTTAAGGAAGAGACGAAGCATGAAAGTTAAAACCGTCTTCTAGTTTATCGAACAAGGGGACGGTTCAATTGCACACTCAATAATGACCATATAATACGCTTTCAAAGAAAAATCTAAATGACCACGTTATACGTCATTAAACAACATTTAACCATAAAGACACCAAGACTCTAAGTTTCACAAAAGCTTTGATTCATGTGAACCTGTTAGATTTTTACTTCTATATCACATTAACTTTGTGCGTTCTTTGCGGCTTTGTGTCTTTGTGGCAAGGTAAAAGCTTTTTCCAGTAGATTCATTTATCCTTTCGAGCTGACAGGATCAACTTTCTCAATTTGTATTGCCCTGTGCCGACACACCGCGACACAATATGCACATCCTTCACAAGCCTGTGGATAGTCTAACCGTGCTTTGAACTTCAAAGGCGCCCCAAGCAGCGTTCGCCATAAGGGAGCCGGTTGTTCTATCAATGTGATAACATGTTGATGGCACACGTTAACACAATTGCCGCAACCGCTGCAACGATCTTCATCAATGGTTGGTATTCGTTTTTTCATTACCTCGGGAAATTGAATTTCTATGGTTATATTTGTAGAAAGAGAAGGAATATATTCCATCTTCAGGATAGACGAACTCGCGTTTCGATGCTTTTAAACTATTTCATTCTACGGAAGGAAATAAAAACGCTTCTTTTTAAAATATACCTCGTTCTAGTTCGTCTTCCTTATTGAAACCAGTTTCTGTGACACAACCCATCAACATCAGCGAAACCATAACAAGCTACACCGCAAGGTTGAAAGCTTTTATCAACATGAGGGTTTCTTCGGAAGAAGATGCGGAAGATATTTTGCAGGATGTTTTTTATCAGTTGGTGGAAGCCGACCGTTTGACGAAACCCATCGAAGAATTGACGGCATGGTTGTTTACAGTAACACGAAATCGCATCACCGACTGGTATCGGAAAAAGAAACCGGAACGGCTTGCCGAATTTAACGATGAATCGGAATCATGGGAAGAATCGGAATCGTTAGATACGTTTTTTGATGATCAGGATGAAATAGCATCGGATTTTGAATACTTATCGGAGGAAATGTGGACACGCTTGCAGAAAGCCCTTGACGAACTGCCGCCTAAACAACGAATGGTTTTTGAGATGAATGAATTACAAGGAATTCCTCTCAATGAAATTGCAAAACAAACAGGAGATCCGGTCAACACACTGATTTCACGGAAACATTATGCGGTGCAACACTTGCGAAAACGCCTGAAAACGATTTACAACGAAATGATTTATTACTTTTAATACGTACAATTATGAAATTCCATTCACATCGACACAAAATCTGGATGCTACCGATCATTTTAGTGATCGTGGCAGTAGTTATTCTTGTTACCATGCTCCTTTGGAACGTCCTTTTACCGGTTTTGTTTAAGGTTCCTGTCATTACGTATTGGCAAGCAGCCGGCTTGTTAGTATTATCCCGTCTTTTACTGGGCGGTTTACGCGGATTTCATCATCACAACCGTTCTCATCGAAGTCGTCTTCGTGATCGCTGGGAACATCTGAATCCTGACGAACGGGAAGAAGCTTTCAAAAATTGGGATAACCTTCATGCTCTATGGCACGGAAGGAAAATGGAGGAAGCTTCCGAAAAGGAGAAATAATAATAATGAGAGGGAGTGCAACGTTGAATTGTACTCCCTCTTTTGATCTTGTGCAATTCAAGGCACATTCAAGGAGTTCACTCCATAAAATCACCTTTTTTTTGCGAAAACTTGTAAGTATCCCGGAATCAATTTGAATTTCTTCCGTCGTTCACAATAACGCTTCTTTACATGTTGTCGTTTCTTCATCCCGAATATACACTTCCGCATCAACTTCTGTCATATCATTAACAATGGCGGGGTTCATAATAAAAATGCCGCTTATTGAATACGTTTTGCAAAGAAACTCCTTTCACAGGACTGTACTTGCAGGAAAATAGCTTCTTGAAGAGAGCAACAAGCAGAAAGATACTCGTATCAAAATTTTAAGTACCTTTGTCATGCCCTAAGTTTATCGTATGCGTTTATTAAAACGAATTGATTATTATACTCTTACACAGTTCGTCAAACTGTTCTTAGCCACTTTTTTTGTCTCATTGTTCGTCTTCTTGATGCAGTTTCTGTGGAAATATGTTGACGATATGGTAGGCAAAGGATTGGGATTGAAAGTTTTGGCTGAGTTCTTTTTTTATGCAGCCGTTTCGTTGGTGCCATTAGCGCTGCCTATGTCCATCATGCTTGCCTCTTTAATGTCGTTTGGCAACATGGGAGAACAACTGGAACTCCTGGCGATGAAATCAGCCGGCATCTCCTTGTTTCGCATCATGCGCGCATTGATGATTGTTATTGCTTTTGCCGTTATCGGAGCCTTTTTCTTTTCAAACGATGTTTTGCCGGAAAGCCAAACCAAGATGTGGACATTACTCATCTCGATGCGACAGAAATCTCCTGAATTGGAAATCCCCGCCGGAGAATTCTATAAAGGCATTAGTGGATACTCCATTTACGTGAGTCAAAAAAATGACAAAACACAGCTCCTGAAAAATATCATTGTTTACGACTTTACGTCCGGGTTCAGCAACGCATCCGTGACGTCAGCCGACTCTGCAAGACTGGATGTAAGTCCCGATAAAAAGTTCTTAATCTTCACGCTCTATCATGGAGAATCATTTTCGAATCTCCAGCAACAAACCACATATGCCAATGCTTCCAAGATACCCTACCGACGGGAAACATTTGCGTTTAAACAGATGATTATTGATTTCAATTCCAACTTCACTCAGTTCAGCACATCTTTATTGAAAAATGAAAACGTGAGCAAGAATGTGAAAGAATTGGCAGCTACGATTGATTCTTTGAATAAGCAACTCGTTGTGTTACGCAAAGGAATGACCGGAATGTATCTGCCACAACGATTTTACGGCGACTTAATTCATGTTCAGCAACCTAAAAGCAACAATCCTGTTTTCCAAAACAGTCATTATGCCACCGACAGCCTGTTTATTCATTTAACTGAAGCACAGAAAAAGATAGCTGTGTCGGCAGCTCTTTCCTCTGTAACGCAAACTAAAGGAGAAATGGGCTTTAACAATATTCAAATTAAAGAAACCGAAGATGTAATTCGTCGCCATGCCATCGATTTGCATCGTAAGTTTGCCTTATCTTTTGCTTGCCTCGTCTTTTTCTTTATTGGAGCGCCCTTAGGAGCTATTATTCGAAAAGGTGGATTCGGCACTCCGGTTGTACTCTCCATTTTTATGTTTATCGTTTATTACATTGTGGATAACACGGGAACCAAAATGGCTCGCGAAGGTATTTGGCCGGTGTGGGAAGGCATGTGGCTCAGTTCAGCAGTCCTTCTGCCTATCGGACTCTTTTTGACCTACAAAGCAGTGACTGACTCCACCCTAATGAACACAGAGTCATATACACATCTGTTCAAGACATCAAGATTAGCTGTTTATCATTGGCTAAAGAATTTGTTTACGAAACTTCGATCCACTTGAACAACACTACTCAATATAAAATCATTATAGCAACCTCATTCAGAAACTTACTTAAACGATCAATAATATATGGATTCATTCAAACTAAACACCATAGACGAAGCAATCGAAGAGATTAAACAAGGTAACTTTGTGATTGTTGTCGATGACGAAGACCGTGAAAACGAAGGTGATTTTATCACTTCAGCCCAACTGATAACACCGGAAAAAGTTAATTTCATGGTCACTCATGGAAGAGGATTAGTCTGTGCCCCTATATCCGAAGAACGCTGTGAAGAACTCGATCTTGAAATGCAGACCAACAACAACACGTCCATGCACGAAACGCCTTTCACAGTTTCTGTGGATTTGCTTGGAAATAACTGTACCACCGGAATTTCTGCATTTGATAGAGCTGCCACTATCCTATCGCTTTGCGATCCAAAAACTCAACCTTCCGATTTAGGTCGTCCCGGTCATATTTTCCCGCTTCGCGCGCGCTCACGAGGCGTTTTACGTCGTGCAGGTCACACCGAAGCTGCTGTCGATTTAGCACAATTAGCAGGTCTTTATCCGGCAGGTGTTTTAGTAGAAATCATGAATGAAGACGGAAGCATGGCACGGTTACCCGAGCTAATGGCTATTGCTGAAAAATTCAACATGAAGATCATCTCAGTGAAAGACCTCATCGCATACCGACTGCAACGTGAATCATTAGTTGAAAAAGGGGTAGAAGTGGAAATGCCCACCGCCTACGGCAAATTCAAACTCATTCCTTTTCTTCAAAAATCGAACGGATTGGAACATGTTGTATTAATCAAAGGAACGTGGGAACACGATGAACCTGTTTTAGTTCGTGTCCACTCCTCGTGCATTACCGGCGACATCTTTGGATCTATGCGATGCGATTGTGGGGATCAGCTCCATAAAGCCATGCAAATGATTGAAAAAGAAGGGAAAGGGGCATTGGTATATATGAATCAGGAAGGAAGAGGCATCGGACTGATGAACAAAATAAAAGCTTATCATTTGCAAGAAAAAGGGTACGATACTGTGGAAGCAAACCTTCACCTTGGATTCGAAGCCGATGAACGTGACTATGGTGTTGGCGCTCAAATTTTAAGAGAAATCGGAGTTTCCAACATGCGGTTGATGACCAACAACCCTGTGAAACGTATTGGATTAGAATCGTATGGATTGAAAATAGTTGAAATTGTTCCTATTGAAATTCAGCCAAACCCCTATAACCAGTTTTACCTACAAACAAAAAAAGACCGCATGGGGCATGTCTTGAAGAATATAAAATAAAAAAGAGTTGCTCTTTTAGATTTCTTTTCGCAAGCCATATGCCACTTTTGATCTATTTTGTCGGGAAAAAGCGTTAATTTTGTGCCGTGTCTATCAAAATCACACGGGAAGCATCAAGAAATATCCGTATTGCATGATTTACACCCTCATAAACAAGTCACAAAATAACTATGCTAAAGCCGAAAATCAGATACTGACAGAGCTTCAAATCTTGAAAATGTATCGTTTCTTTAGAATGAATCAATAAATTAACTAACCATATTTTCGCATGAACGCCAACGAAAAAAGCCCTTTACAATTAGAACGTGCCTTGTATGAACCAAAACTTCCTCAAGCACTGAAAGGTCCTGTTTCCTTAAAGGAAGGAGCCCCTACCACTTCGGTGGGCGATCAGGAAACAATTCAAAAACTTTTTCCAAACACGTTTGGACAACCTGTTATCACATTGGAAAAAGCGGAAACCCAACCCGTTACGCCTGTTGTGAAAGTAGGTGTTATACTTTCAGGTGGACAAGCGCCTGGCGGACATAATGTCATTGCCGGACTTTTTGACGGCTTAAAAGCGCTTCATCCCGACAATCAACTCTATGGATTTCTGGGAGGTCCGAGTGGGTTAGTGGAGCACAAATACATCGAACTAACTCATGAAATAATTGACGAATATCGTAATACAGGAGGATTCGACATTATTGGTTCAGGGCGTACTAAATTGGAAGATCCCGAACAATTTGACAAAGGAGCTGTCATTTGCCACAAATTAGGCATCAATGCCATTGTTGTCATCGGAGGAGACGATTCGAATACAAATGCTTGTATTTTAGCCGAATATTATGCTCAAAACAAGGCAGGCATTCAAGTCATTGGTTGTCCGAAGACAATTGACGGCGACTTGAAAAATGAAATGATTGAAACATCCTTTGGATTTGATACAGCTTGTAAAGTGTACTCGGAGTTGATTGGCAACATACAACGCGATGCAAATTCATCAAAAAAATATTACCATTTCATTCGTTTAATGGGACGGTCTGCTTCTCACATTGCTTTGGAATGCGCACTGCAAACTCATCCTAACTTATGCATCATTTCGGAAGAAGTGGAAGCAAAGAAGATGACTCTCAATGACATTGTCAATCAAATCGCACATCTAATTGCTTCTCGCGCTAAAGAAGGCTACAACTTTGGTTCCATTTTAGTTCCAGAAGGGTTAATCGAGTTCATTCCGGCCATGAAAGTGCTCATTTCTGAACTCAATGATTTATTGGCACATAATGGTGTTTTTAATGCTATTCCAAACGACGAAGGTCGCCGTCAATACGTCATCCAACACTTAACACCTGAAAGCGCTGAAGTGTTTCAAAGCATTCCGGCTGCTATAGGCAAACAACTAACGCTCGATCGCGATCCACATGGTAATGTTCAGGTATCGCTGATTGAAACGGAAAAACTGTTGATTGAAATGACCAAACATCGTTTGGCCGAACTGAAAGCAAAAGGAGAATATAAAGGAAAATTCCAGGCCGTTAATCACTTCTTTGGATATGAAGGACGTTGTGCCACTCCATCCAATTTTGACGCCGATTATTGTTATTCATTAGGAAATACCGCTTCTGCACTCATTTCTGCAGGGAAAACAGGATATATCACTTCGGTACGCAATCTTACCGCACCAGCTAATGAATGGATTGCAGGCGGGGTACCCATCACCATGATGATGAACATTGAACGTCGACATGGGAAAGAAAAGCCTGTTATCAAAAAAGCCTTGGTAGAATTAGATGGAGCGCCTTTTCAATTTTTTGCTCAACACCGCGATAATTGGGCTAAAGGAAACAAGCATTACATATTCCCGGGACCAATTCAATATGGAGGATCAGCCGGAGTTTGCGACCAACCTACCAAAACATTACTCTTAGAAGAAGAAAAGAAGTAAGATTTTCAACAACATATCAAAACGGTAGTCCGTAGCAAGTAAAATTTTCAAGCTACCGACTATCGTTTTTTTATTTACTCATTTTTGCATGGCAACCTGCTACTTAAGTCTTGGCTCCAATCTGGGAAATAAACAAGCAACTCTCTTATTTGCAGTTGAAAAATTGGAGTATTTGGGGCATGTGTCTGCTTTGTCATCCTACTATCTCACCGAACCGTGGGGCTATCAATCCGAAAATCTGTTTCTCAATCAAGTAGTTTCTTTAGAAACAGAATTGGAACCTCATACATTATTAAAATCATTTCAACAAATTGAGAGAGACGCAGGTAGACTACCTGCCACATCGTCTCATTATAGCGATCGTCCACTCGACATTGATCTTTTATTCTACGATGAAAGAATTATTTCGGACGATATATTGACACTTCCTCATCCAAAACTGCACCTCAGACAATTCGTTCTCGTTCCTTTAATCGAAATTGCACCATGCCTTTTCCATCCCCTACTCCATCAAACGATGGAGCAACTTTTAGTAATATGCCCTGACACCACTACCGTCATTCGGCAAACCATCTGATTTAATCGTGCACGTTAATCAATTAATGTATTTTAATCACCTTCCACGAGAAAAAACATGATTCTTCATCAATACGCAAACAAAAAAGTGTAACTTTGTCCACCGTTTTCGACAAAAATAGATATGGCAAAACCGAACAAAGAAACACCTGTATTAAAAGGAATTGATGCTATAAACTTCATCAATGAGATGAAAGAAGCAGATGTAAACAAAGCATCACGTGCGGAAAAAGAACGCACATTTAATCACTTTGCCACAATGGCAGCTATCGCTAATTTCCGATAATCATGGATTTTTCCGCGTACAAACTCAACCGCCTTTCAGATGATTTGCCTTTGAAGCCTTTTGATTGCGGGCGAGACGATGTCAATAGTTATTTGTTGGAAAGCGCCAAATCATACGATAAACAGTTTTTATCTGTCACCTACGTACTCGAAAGTACGGATCAAACCATCGCATTTATTGCTCTAACCAACGATCGCATCACCATCGAATCAACCCCTATCACGGGAAGATGGAAGAAGTATTTTTACGAATACCTACCTATTGGCAAACGATATATCAGTTATCCTGCCGTTAAAATCGTACAATTAGGCGTTGACAAAGTCTTTCAAGAGCATGAGGTAGGTACGGCATTGATTGATTTCGTCAAAAAATGGTTGATTAACAATCGCTACACCGGCTGTCGGTTTCTTACCGTTGAGGGCATTAAAGAGTCATTGCCATTTTACGAAAAAAACGGTTTTTATTATATGACAAACGAAGACGTCGACTCCACGACCCGCATCATGTACTATGATTTGAAACGACTCGAAGAATAAGAATCAAATCATTTTTGCATTACTCAATACAACAAAAAAACGCTACAAGTAAGGACTTGCAGCGCTTTTCTTTTATACAAAAGGGCACATTAATTTCTTCTACCACCACCCATAAAAATCATAATGTAGTAAAACAAGGTTGCCAATGAACCAAGAGCTGCAATAACATAGGTATAAGCCGCTGTCTTCAACGCATCTTTTGCAGGTGCATAAGTTTCATCATTAGTTATCCCTGAATTATTGAGCCATGCCAATGCTCTCATACTCGCATTGATCTCGACCGGCAAGGTGATAAAGCTGAAAAGTGTCGTCAAGCCAAAAAGAATGATACCAAACAGAAGCAAAGCCGGAAACGTATTGACCAGCAAAATACCGGCCAGCAAAACCCACATGATCCAATTGGAGGTATAACTCACAATGGGTACCAATGCCGATCGCATCTTCAACGGAGCATAAGCCGTGGCGTGCTGCACGGCATGACCACATTCATGTGCAGCAATGGCAGCCGCAGCAATACTATTACTTGCATAAACACCTTCACTCAAATTCACCGTCTTATCCACCGGGTTATAATGATCGGTAAGTTGTCCTTCCACGGAAGTTACAGTCACATCATAAATACCATTTTCATGCAACATCTTTAGAGCAACATCGCGCCCTGTCATTCCATTAGAAAGAGGGATTTGAGAGTATTTTTTAAATTTACTCTTTAAACTGCTTTGAACTATCCAACTAAGTATAGCAAACACACCAAAAATAAGATAAATCATCATAGCGTTTCATTTTTAGTTACACAGCAAAGGTAGCAATTTGCCTGCCAAATGTCACTTTGTCAGATATAAAAAAACAAAAGCATTTCTTGGAAGCGCATTACAAAGTAATCCAACCACGTTCTGCCAGAATGGATTGCATAGCATGTTGCACTTTTTGGGCTTCGTGGCGCGCTGATTGTGCAAACTGTTCATTATTGGCAGCATACAAAATCTGACGGGATGAATTGACCAGCAAGCCACATTGCTTATTAAGCGCATGTTGACACACTTTTCCCAAGTCGCCACCTTGAGCGCCAATACCCGGAATCAACAAAAAATGATGTGGCGCTTGCTGTCGCACAGCATCAAAATATTCGTTTTGAGTAGCGCCTACGACGTACATCATTTGATCTGACGAAGCCCACTGCTGAGAACGATGCAACACTTTCTCAAACATTCGTTCGCCCACATTATCTTCAGTCAATTGAAAATCGGCAGCCCCTTTATTCGAGGTCAATGCTAACAAGATTACCCATTTATTAGGATATCGTAAAAACGGTGTCACAGAATCTTCTCCCATATAAGGAGCAACCGTAACAGCATCAAAATCAAATTGTTCAAAAAAAGTACGCGCATACATTTCAGAAGTATTCCCAATATCACCACGCTTGGCATCAGCTATTAAAAATTGGTCGGGATAATGTTGGCGGATGTATTGCACTGTATCGTGAAGCGCTTGCCAGCCTTTCACACCGAGACTTTCGTAAAATGCGATATTCGGTTTATAAGCCACACAGCAATCAGCCGTTGCATCAATAATACCTTTGTTGAACTCGAAAATAGGATTCTCCGTAGATAAAAGATGTGGAGGAATCTTGGTAATATCGCTATCTAAACCAACACACAGAAAGGATTTTTTACGACAAATATTTTCAAATAGTTGATTTGCAGTCATAAAACATTATATTTTTACTATCTTATTGCGACTGCAAAGGTACAAATTTAGAGAGAAAGAATCATCGGTAATGTTCATTTTTAGTGAATAGCCATAAAATTGCGTACTTTTGCAAGCTAATTCATCCACCATGACTATTTTATACGAAGACAACCACCTGATTGCGATAAACAAAACCACGTCGGAAATTGTGCAAGGCGATAAAACAGGCGACAAGCCCCTTTCCGACACGATTAAGCATTATTTGAAAGATAAATATCAAAAGCCAGGCAATGTTTTTGTAGGTGTCATTCATCGGTTAGATCGACCTGTTAGCGGCGTTGTCTTGTTTGCAAAAACCAGCAAATCATTGGCACGTATGAACGAAATGTTCAAAAACCACGAAGTAAAAAAGAGCTATTGGGCAATTATAAAGAAAATGCCGATAGAACAACAAGCTACCCTGACACATTATCTCGTGCGAAACGAAAAACAAAACAAATCATTTGCTTTCGACAAAGAACAAAAAGATAGTCAATTGGCTATTTTACACTACACTTTGAAAGCAACATCCGATCGTTATGCACTATTAGAAGTTGATTTAGAAACGGGACGTCATCATCAGATCCGGTGTCAGCTGGCAAAAATCGGATGCCCGATAAAAGGCGACTTGAAATATGGGTTTCCCCGTTCAAACGAAGACGGCGGTATTTCACTTCATGCTCATAGCATCTCGTTTATTCATCCTGTAACAAAAGAACCAGTTTCCCTGTCGGCACCTGTACCTGAAGAAAAATTGTGGAAAATGTTTGAAGCTGAAATCAACCACAAACTTTAAAGGAAGAATTTGTCTATGAATTTGCTTGGTTCAATTCAAATTGGGATTTTGAGGAAAATCTGCCCAATGACGGTATTTGCCCCCTAATGCTTTCATAGATTGCATCCACATAGTTTCTGTATTTTCCATTAGCAAAACCGATTCATCGGCCATAGGGCCAACAATCCACGATTGATGCTTCATCTCCTGTTCCAATTGTTCACTTTCCCAGCCAGAATATCCTAAGAAAAAACGCACTTTACCGGTAACACCTAACCCTTGATTGATGTTTTCAATTAACTGATCAAAATCACCGCTCAAAAAGAGATGTGGGGTAATAGAAAAACTGTGGGGCAAATCTTTGATATTATGCAGATAAAAAAGGGATTTTGAGCCAACAGGACCACCACAAAAAATACGAATATTTTCCTCAATCCCCATTCCCTCGACCACCTCATGAAGGTAAATATCCAAAGGTTTATTAAGTACTAAACCCATGCTTCCCTCGTTAGAATGTTGAGTTAATAAAACCACTGAGCGACCAAAATAAGGTTCACTCATAAAAGGCTCTGCCAACATCAATCGCCCTTTGGCAGGTTTAGCGCCTGACTCTATTCGAAAAAAAGAATTATCAAAAACCATACTTGATTGATTTAACATCAAACAAATATAGTACAGTACGAAGCAAATTATCCCTTTTTGACTGTTTTTTTCTTTGCAGGCGTTTTTTTAGCTGTCTTCGTGTCGTTTTGAACAATCTCCAAACAAGCCTCATACGTCAATTGTAACGGATCAGTTTTGGGGGGAATCTTATAATTCTTTTTTTGATAAGAAATATAAGGGCCATAGCGTCCATTAAGTACTTGAAGATCCGGATCTTGATCAAATGTTTTCATCTGACGATTCTTATCTGCTTCGCGCTTGGCTTGGATTAATGTAACAGCAGTTTCAGCTGTAACAGCCATCGGGTCTTCTGTTTTGGGTAACGAATAGAAGCCACCGTCGTATCGGACATACGCACCAAAACGACCAATGCCGACAACCATTTCCTTGCCTTCCCATTCGCCTAAAGAACGGGGCAATTTGAACAATTCCAACGCTTCTTCGATAGTGATGGTTTCAAGTAGTTGACCTTTTTTCAACGAGGCAAACTGCGGTTTTTCGTCTCCTTCCTTGATTCCCAACTGCACGATCGGACCAAAACGACCAATTCGTACTGAAACTTGTTTGCCGCTTTTGGGATCCAAACCCAATATGCGTTCGCCTGAACGACGCTCAGAATTAGCCATCGTTTCAACCACCATAGGATGAAACTTGTCGTAGAAATGTTTGAGTGCTTGTTGCCAATCCAATTGACCCTCAGCAATGTCATCAAACTCTTTTTCTACATTGGCGGTAAAATTATAATCGAGAATATTGGGAAAATAATCCGTTAAAAAATCATTGACCACCATCCCTATATCGGTTGGCAAAAGTTTCCCTTTGTCGGCTCCAAAACGTTCTGTCTTACTCTCTTCCTTTATTTTATCTTTTTTCAACGTCAAAACTGTAAACGCACGCATTTCTCCCTCTAAATTAGATTTTTCTACGTAGGTACGCTTTTGGATAGTCGATATTGTGGGAGCATACGTGGAAGGACGACCAATGCCTAACTCTTCTAATTTACGCACCAAGGCAGCTTCCGAATAACGTGGAGGTCGTTGGGAAAACCGTTCGGTGGCAGTCACCTGATTCATATTCAGCGGCTGTTTCACCTTTAATGGAGGCAACAAGGCTTCTGCATCTTGATCCGACTCCTCATCGGTTGATTCCATATAAACACGTAAAAAACCATCGAATTTAATTACTTCACCTACTGCCAGAAATTTTTCAGTAGAGTTGGACATACCAATGGTTATCGTTGTACGTTCCAATTCGGCATCGCTCATTTGCGACGCGATAGTACGTTTCCAAATCAGTGCATACAAATTCTTTTCCTGCGCTGTACCACTGATTTCATGCTTATCCATATAGGTTGGACGAATGGCTTCGTGGGCTTCCTGAGCGCCTTTTGTCTTAGTTTGGAAACGGCGGAATTGCCAATAACTTTCGCCAGCCATCGACAATATTTCGGCTTTGGATGTACCAAGCGCCAAATCAGATAGATTCACCGAATCGGTTCGCATATAAGTAATCTGACCTGCCTCATACAATCTTTGAGCAATCATCATGGTTTGCGACACGGAATAGCCTAATTTACGCGCGGCTTCCTGCTGCAAGGTAGAAGTCGTAAACGGAGGTGCAGGCGACCGTTTCGACGGTTTTTTCACAATGTCTTCGATTATATAATTACTTGCTTTGCAAGTTTCGAGAAACGTATATGCTTCTTCTTTCGTTTTGAATCGGTGTTGCAACTCAGCCTTCAATTCTACCGGTTTGCCATCGGCATCCGTCACCGTAAAAAGCGCAATGACCCGAAAAGAAGCCTCTGCAACAAATCCTTGAATTTCACGTTCCCGATCAACGATCAATCGTACTGCGACCGATTGAACACGTCCTGCAGAAAGTGATGACTTGACTTTACGCCACAAAACCGGTGACAATTCAAACCCAACAATACGATCAAGAATACGTCGTGCTTGTTGTGCATTTACTAAGTCAATATCAATTTCCCGAGGCTGTTCGATAGCTTTCAGAATGGCTGGCTTCGTGATTTCATGAAAAACGATTCGACGTGTTTTCTCATGTTTCAATTTAAGCGCTTCTGATAAATGCCACGCAATGGCTTCTCCTTCACGGTCTTCATCAGATGCTAACCATACCGTTTCTGCACCGTCGGAAGCCTTTTTAAGATCAGCCACTAATTTTTTCTTGTCTGGAGAGATTTCATAAATCGGTTGAAATCCGTTTGTAATATCAACCCCAAACGCATGTTGACTTAAATCGCGAATGTGTCCAAAGCTTGACAAAACCGTATAATCACTCCCTAGAAATTTTTCAATCGTTTTGGCTTTCGCCGGTGACTCTACAATCACCAAGTTTTTTGACATAAGCTACATTTTTTGAAGCATTCAATCGATTCGTTTTAACGAGCGAATCAACATAACTATAAAACAACTAACCATATAAACTCAAAACAGAGAAATAGGCATTGACATTGTTAAACGAGTGCAAAGTAACGAAATGAATTTGTTAACTGCCAATTTTTCAGCGATTTTTTGAGAAAAAGATTTTTTTCTCAAATTCACCATGAGATGACATGTTACTCAAAACAGACACATATACTTATTAACCAAACGATTACACGTATACTCATTTAAATACTTTCAACTGCATTCATAATAGAGGACGTTAGAAACCCGATGGAAACCTCATTTAGGATACATAAAATGAGTGGATTCAAGAAACAATCAAACAGGCAACTCCTGTTTAGACTAAAAAGTCGAGTCACCATAAGGTAAATCGACTTCTTATTATCTATTTTATCATACAAAACGATGATCTTAGCAGTGTTTTACGGATCTCGACGTTTTCTATTTGTCATGTTTGACGACCCTCTTTGTGAGTTTGGTGCACGTCTGAAATTTCTTTGTTTAGGCTGCGCTTTGATTGACCAAACAGGCGTTTCTCCGAGTTCAGCGGGCAATGCAATACGATCGACTTGGTTTTCAATCAATTCCTCTATACGATGCATTCGGAGCATATCTTTCTCGTTGACTAAAGTCACGGCTTCACCTTCGCTGTTGGCACGCGCCGTACGGCCGATGCGATGCACGTAATCTTCGGCATCGTGCGGAACATCGAAGTTGATAACCATGTTGATTTCTTTTATATCAATTCCACGGCTAATGACATCCGTTGCCACTAAAATTCGTGTTCGTTTGGAACGAAACTCGCGTAGAACCTCTTCCCGTCGATCTTGTTCCAAATCAGACGAAATACCTCGCACACTATATTTTTGCTGCCTTAGGGCCGATGCGATTTCGTGCACTTTATGTTTTGCCGAAGTAAAAATCAAAATAGAAGTATAGTCGGGACGCTGTTGCAATAAATAGTGGATCACCGGTATTTTTTGTTGATCATACACTAAACAAATGTGTTGTATCACATTATCAGCCGGTTTTGACATTGCTAAAGAAATCTCAACCGGTTGATTAAGAATTTTCTTGGCAAGCTGTCTGATTTTTGCCGGCATTGTGGCGCTAAACATAAGTGTTTGCCTCTCCTTTGGTAAATGCGTGATGATTCGTTCGATATCGTCCAAGAAGCCCATATCGAGCATTTTATCAGCTTCGTCCAATATCAAGTGTTGCAACTGCGAAAAGTCACCATGCCCCATAGCTAAATGCGAAATTAAACGGCCGGGTGTTGCCACAATAATGTCAACTCCGTTTTTCAATGCATTGACTTGTTGCGAAAATTCAGCTCCGTCGCCGCCACCGTAAATGGCAACAGAACCAATCGATGCAAAAAATGAAAAGCCCTGAATCTCTTGATTGATTTGAATCGCCAACTCGCGTGTTGGGACAATGATCAAGGTATTGGTACCATTAGATGGATTTTGAATCAATTGATGTAAAATAGGAAGGACAAATGCAGCGGTCTTTCCGGTACCAGTTTGTGCACAAGCAACCATGTCGTGATTGTCTAATATTGCCGGAATTGCCATTTCCTGAATGGGAGTGGCTGTCTCGAAACCCATGTACGAGATAGCTTCTATTAAGCTTTCGTTCAGGTTGAGTTCGGAAAAATTCATGTGAGAAATAATTTAGTTATTCCATTGAATTATAGCATTATTACAAAAACATTCTTCGATATTATTCGTAAGCAGGTAACATTCTACCACACACAACGCATCTATTTGTTTGATTTTCGTTCCTCCAGTCAGAATAAAAAGGGGTGAGAATCTTGAGTGTTTTATGTGAATAAATCACTATAATTTGGAACTTCAAAAGTAACAAAAATAACCCATAGTAAGAAATCCATAAGAACGAAGCAAATAGCGTATTATCTTATAAACCAAAATGTTCCAATCCATTATCGTTATTCGGCAAACTTTCTGTAATTTTGTTGTTCAAAAATTAGCAGCAATTCCTTCATTGGGTATGAAGGAAGACTAATATACTATTTGCAACTGATACAAGTAATTATGGAATACAATTTCAGAGAAATCGATAGGAAGTGGCAATCTTTTTGGAAAGAACATCGCATTTATAACGTTGATATTGATCCTCATCGTCCCAAATATTATGTGTTGGATATGTTTCCTTATCCTTCGGGAGCAGGTTTACACGTAGGACACCCGCTGGGATACATTGCTTCCGATATTTACAGCCGTTTCAAGCGATTGCAAGGCTTCAATGTGCTGCATCCAATGGGATATGATGCTTATGGGCTACCGGCAGAGCAATACGCCATTCAAACAGGACAGCATCCTGCTATTACCACTGAAAAAAATATTGCTCGCTATCGAGAACAGATGGATAAGATCGGTTTCTCATATGATTGGAATCGTGAAGTGCGTACTTGTGAACCTAATTATTACAAGTGGACACAATGGGCATTTATTCAAATGTTCAATTACTATTACGATCTTCGCACACAAAAAGCACAACCCATTGAGATATTGGTTCATGCTTTTGAAACCAATGGCACGCAAGGTGTCGAAGCTGTCTGTTCGGAAGAAATGAGTTTTACTGCAAAAGAGTGGAACAATAAATCAGTTGCCGAACAACGCGACATTTTAATGAATTATCGCATAGCCTACAAAGCCGATACAATGGTCAATTGGTGTCCTGCACTTGGAACAGTTTTAGCCAACGATGAAGTCAGCGAGGGCGTTTCTATTCGCGGTGGCCATCCGGTTGAACAACGACACATGAGCCAATGGAGTTTACGAGTTTCTGCTTACGCACAACGGTTATTAGACGGGCTCACAACCCTTGCTTGGAGCGATTCTCTTAAAGAAACACAGAAAAATTGGATTGGTCGAAGCGAAGGCGCTGAAATGCAATTCTCCATTGCGAACATGGATGAAAAAATGACCATTTTCACCACGCGTCCCGATACTATTTTCGGCGTTACATTTATGGTGTTAGCCCCTGAAAGCGAATGGGTCACTAAACTTACGACAGCCAAACAACAATCAGACGTTACTGCCTATTTGGATGCGACTAAAAAGAAAACAGAACGAGAACGCATCGCTGATAAACGTGTTTCAGGCGTCTTCTCCGGCGCTTTCGCGGTGAATCCGGCAAACGGTGAAAATATTCCGATTTGGATTAGCGATTATGTATTGGCAGGATATGGCACAGGAGCCATCATGGCTGTACCGGCACACGATGCACGCGACTACGCTTTTGCCAAAAATTTTAATCTTCCAATTATTCCCGTGATTGAAGGATGCGATGTCTCAAACGAAAGTTTTGATGCCAAAGAAGGCATTCTCACGAACTCCGGTTTTCTAAATGGATTGACAGTAAAAGAAGCGATTGCAAAAGCAAAAGAGTATATCAAAACCAAACAACTCGGACGTGTCAAAGTGAATTTTCGCTTACGTGACGCTATTTTCAGTCGTCAACGGTATTGGGGAGAACCATTCCCGATTTATTACAAAGACGAACAACCTTATCCATTAGATGAAAGTAAATTGCCGTTGATGCTTCCTGAAGTTGACAGTTATTTACCGACAGAACATGGCGAACCTCCTTTGGGACGTGCTATAAATTGGCACACCGAAGATGGCTTTCCGTTAGAACTAAACACCATGCCCGGGTTTGCCGGTTCATCAGCTTATTATTTACGCTACATGGATCCGCACAATGACACAGCGCTGGTTTCAAAAGAAGCTGACGAATATTGGCGTAATGTTGATCTTTACATTGGTGGAACGGAGCATGCAACAGGCCACTTGATTTACAGCCGATTCTGGAATAAATTTCTATTCGATCTTGGCCTTGTTTGCGAAGATGAACCATTCCAAAAACTGATCAATCAGGGCATGATCCAAGGCAGAAGCAACTTCGTGTATCGAATTAAGGATAGCAACACCTTTGTTTCTATCAACTTAAAAGATGCTTACGAAACAACTCCTATTCACGTAGATGTCAACATAGTGCATAACGACATACTCGACATTGAAGCATTCAAAAAGTGGAATCCTGAATACAAAACGGCTGAATTCATTCTGGAAGAAAGAAAATATATTTGCGGATGGGCAGTTGAAAAGATGTCGAAATCAATGTACAACGTGGTCAATCCCGACGATATTGTGGAAAAGTATGGCGCCGATACCCTTCGATTGTACGAAATGTTTTTAGGTCCTCTGGAACAATCGAAACCGTGGGATACGAATGGAATCGACGGTGTTCACCGGTTTTTGAAAAAGCTTTGGAATCTTTTCTGGAAGGAAGATCAAATAGCTGTTTCTGAAGAAACCCCAACCTTAGAGGAATGGAAAGCACTGCATAAACTACTGAAAAAGGTCAAATATGACATTGAAAATTTTTCGTTCAACACATCTGTGAGCGCATTTATGATCTGTGTCAACGAATTAACCACATTAAAATGCAACAAAAGAGCAATTTTGGAACCGCTCTTAATTACGCTGAATCCATTTGCTCCGCATATCAGCGAAGAGTTGTGGCATCAATTGGAGCATCACAGTTCTATTTGCGATGCAACGTGGGTGGAGGCTGACGAAAAATATTTGCAAGAAGATATTGTGACTTATGCCATTTCATTCAACGGGAAAGTACGCTATCAACTCTCCCTGCCTGCTGACATGCCTACCGACAAAGTTGAAGCAACTGTTTTGGATAGCGATCAAGCACAAAAATGGTTAGAAGGCAAAACTCCGAAAAAAGTAATCGTTGTACCGAAAAAAATCGTCAATATCGTGATCTAAAAAACGACTTGTTTTAAACAAATAAAGCCGCAGCTTATCACTACGGCTTTATTTGTTTAATACTTAGTTATGAGCGAGTTTCTATCTCTTCTCTTAAATCAATCTCATTCCCAGCTTTGTCTATAAAAGCATATTGAAGCAATCCAAAATCTTGAATTGATATCATTTTAAAGCCAAAGCCATAGCGAAATTTCCACTTCCACATTAACGATGGAAAGCCGGACTGAAGATATGCCTCAACGTAGGGGTGAACTTTCATAACAAACTGTTTGACATGTAATTGATTTACCAAATAATCCACTTTACGTTCCAATGTATCTGTAAATAAGATGGATGACTTGATCTTGCCGGTTCCAAAGCAGGTTGGACAAGTCTCTTGCGTATCAACGAACATAGCAGGGCGTACCCGTTGTCGTGTAATTTGCATGACACCAAACTTGCTAAGCGGTAACACATGATGTTTGGCACGATCATTTTCCATCAGTTTCTCGACATGTTCGAAAAGTTGTTGACGGTGTTCGCTTTTCACCATATCAATAAAATCAATCGCAATAATACCGCCTAAATCGCGCAATCGGAGTTGACGCACAATTTCATCAGCAGCGGCTACATTTACTTCTAATGCGTTATCCTCTTGATTATTATTAGCTTTTGAACGATTACCACTATTCACGTCAATCACGTGCATAGCTTCAGTTTGCTCAATAATCAAATATGCACCGCGTTTAAAGGTAACCGTTTTGCCAAATAATGCTTTGATTTGCTTGGTAACGCCAAAATTATCGAAGGTGGGCAACTTCCCATTGTAAAACTTGATGATACCTTTTTTTTCAGGGGCAATCAGCTCCACATAATCACGCACCTCGTTACAAACAGCCTCATCATTGATGTGAATACTCTCAAAATCGGGATTAAAGATGTCGCGAATAATACCAATGGTACGACCTATTTCTTCAAGTACAGGAGTAACCCCTTTTGTTTTTTGCGTTTTGGCAACGGCTTCATCCCACCGTTTAACAAGAATTTTCAATTCATTATCCAGCTCTGCCACTCTTTTTCCTTCAGCAACAGTTCGAATGATGACGCCACAACGTCTTGGTTTTATACTTTGAATCAGTTGTTTGAGACGAATGCGTTCTTCGCTGGATTTAATTTTTTGAGAAACCGACACTTTGTCGGAAAATGGAATGAGCACCAAATAACGACCTGCAATAGACAATTCGGCAGATAAACGAGGCCCTTTGGTCGAAATGGGTTCTTTGGCAATTTGAACCCACATCTCTTGTCCAACTTTCAGAACGTCAGCAATGGAACCTTCTTTAGGAATATCGGCGAAAATCTTCGATTTCAACATGGAAGGTATTCGCTTGCGATCGGCTAATGTTTGTTTGAGAAATTCAGTTTGAGAAAGAAATTGAGGACCTAAATCTTGATAGTGAAGAAATGCTTCTTTTTCATAACCAACATCCACGAAGGCGGCATTTAATCCCGGCATCAACTTTTTGACGCGTCCAAGATAAATATCGCCAACCATAAAAGATATCGAACGCCCTTCTTTATTCAATTCTACCAGATTTTTGTCTTCCAGCAGGGCAATGGTTATCTCAGATTGTTGAACGTCAACTACTAATTCACTATTCACACGTTTATGATTTTATTATCCATACTATAAACAAAGAACAAACCTACTGCCAAAAAAACAGGCTGCCGGTTTGCTCTTGTAAAATTTTCTTGAGATGAATTACGACTACTTCTTCTTATGACGATTCTTTCTAAGTCTTTTCTTACGCTTGTGAGTAGCCATCTTATGTCTTTTTCTTTTTTTTCCGCTTGGCATGTCGTTATTTTTTTACTGATTCAAAAAAAGTTTTTGCCGGTTTAAATGCCGGAATTTTGTGTGCAGGAATAACAATGGTAGTATTCTTTGAAATGTTACGAGCTGTTTTTTGAGCTCTTTGCTTTACAATAAAGCTACCAAATCCTCTCAGATAAACGTTATCACCTTTTGCTAACGAATCTTTCACATTTTCCATGAATGATTCCACGGTCTTCAAGATAGAAACCTTATCAATTCCGGTTTCTTTCGCAATTTCATTTACAATTTCTGCTTTTGTCATCGTTGAAAATTTTTAATTGGTTATACATTAATGCGTAAAAACTAGTCGCCTATGGGTTTGCAAAGATATTGCATTAATTTTCAACGACAAAATCTTTTTTCCACTTTTTTTCGTGCAACGCTGTTTTTTTTCGTGAACCTCGTATCTTTGCCTCCTAAAAAGACGAAATTGCATCTCATAATCTTCTATTTATCACTGATTCAATGCCTGAACTTCAAGACAACGTTTTCATATCAGATACTTTAATTCATTGGTATACAACTAACAAACGGCCTTTACCATGGCGTGACACAACCGATCCTTATGTGATTTGGGTTTCTGAAATTATTTTGCAACAAACTCGTGTAGTACAAGGCACTGACTACTTTTTACGCTTTATTCAGCGGTTTCCTGATGTAATCACATTAGCCAACGCATCTGAAGAAGAGGTGTTGAACTATTGGCAAGGCCTTGGATATTACAGCAGAGCACGCAATCTTCACGCTGCAGCTGAGGAAATTATAAAAATTCATGCAGGTAAATTTCCTAATCAGTACGAGTTAATCGTTGCTTTACCTGGTATAGGCACTTACACGGCTGCCGCCATTGCATCTTTTGCTTTTCGACTTCCTTTCGCGGTAGTAGATGGGAATGTATTTCGATTTTTAACACGTTATTTTGGCATTGATACCCCCATTGATGAAGCAAAAACCCGCAAACAAGTTACAGAATTAGCAACTTTTCTACTCAATATAAACCAACCTGACATTCATAATCAGGCTATCATGGAATTTGGAGCTCTTCAATGCACACCTTTCTCCCCCGATTGCACAAAATGTCCTTTTGCAATTTCTTGTTTCGCCAATACAAACCACGTAGTTGCAGAATTACCGAAGAAACAGAAAAAAACACAACCTCAACATCGTTATTTTTATTACTTTTGTTTCGTTCAAAATAATAGCACCTATTTACAGAAACGAATAACGAAAGATATATGGCACAATTTATATGAATTTCCTCTTTTTGAATCAACACAATCGCTTTCTCTGGATCAAGTGTTGGAAGAAGACTTTTTCAAGAAATTAACCGATTCTATATCTTTCACCATTCTTGATGTTTCACCGATGATAAAACATGTTTTAAGCCATCAAATCATCAACGCAACATTTTTAACACTCAAAATTAGTGATGATAACGACACACTGAATCACTTTGTTCATAGTACTTTTGATAATTTATCACGTTTTCCTATTTCGCGCTTGACGGAAAAATTTCTACAAAAAATCATTCATTGAACGACAATATTAAAAATAAACACTATCTTTACGCCAATTTTAACTTTTTCAATCTCATTCATATGTCAGTCAACAAAGTAATTTTAGTAGGCAACGTCGGCAAAGATCCCGAAGTTAAATATTTAGATCGAAACATCGCAGTAGCCAATTTCACTTTGGCAACTACAGAGCGTGGGTATAAAACCGCAAATGGCACCGAAGTACCGGATCGTACAGAATGGCATAACATCGTTATGTGGAGAGGATTAGCGGAAACTGCAGAAAAGTATGTCAAAAAAGGAAGTCAACTCTACATTGAAGGCAAAATTCGTACCCGTCAATGGGAAGACAAAGACGGTATTAAGAGGTACACAACCGAAATTTATGCCGATACCATGCAATTTTTAGGCAAACGGACTGAAGGGGGGAATCAATCCGAAGCGCAATCATCCAGCTACAATACAACCGTTGCCGAACCTTCGACATCCAATCCTTTACCGCCTGTTGATTCTCCGGTAGATGATTTGCCCTTTTAAGGCAAGACTGCTTTATCATGGCAAACCGACAGAATAGAAGATTTTTTACTACTTTTGCAAGGACAGAACCATCTGTCCTTGTTTCGTTTTTAGCAACTCGTTGACATGCTTTTATACACGAATTTCATTGCCGATGTATGGATGAATACGCTTACGGTCACATCAGGAATTAACCTCATCGTGATTCTGACGCTACTCATTATTTCTGCTCTTCTGGCGGCTTATGAAATTGCTTTTTTTTCACTGAAGCCCTTCGATTTACAGGAAATTAACAAGAGCTACAAAACAACAGATAAACGCGTTGCAGCGCTCAAGAAAAGCCCTGAAAAGACTTTAGCCACCCTTCTTATTGCCAATTCAACCATCAATATTGCCATTGTCATCCTTTCAAGTGTTTTCATTAGTACACTCATTGATTTCTCTAAATCACCCTGGTTAGGATTTTTCGTACAAACCATTCTAATTACTTTTATCTTATTATTAGTCAGCGAGATTATTCCAAAAGTGTACGCGAGACAAAACGCATTAAAGATTGCCCGCGATTTTTCCAGCGCACTAACTTTTCTTTCCACGATACTTACCCCTTTTGCGTCAATCCTGCTTTTGTCCGGAAGAATAGTTGACAGAAGAATGAAAAAATATAGTGCTATAAATTTATCAATGAACGATTTATCTCATGCTTTAGAATTAACCACCGCCACTAACAAACAGGATGATAAAGAAATATTAGAAGGAATAATACGGTTTGGCAGTAAAAGTGCAAATGAAGTCATGACAGCACGACCAGACATAGCGGCTATCGATCTCAAAACGTCTTTTTTTGAAGTAAAAAAACAAGTTATTGACTTAGGATATTCGCGGATCCCAGTTTATCAAAACAATATAGATCACATCAAAGGAATTTTGTTTAATAAGGATCTTTTGCCTCATTTAGAAAAAGGAGATAGCTTCAAATGGCAACCACTCTTGCGCCAAGCCTATTTTGTGCCGGAAACAAAAAAAATTGATGACCTACTCCGCGAATTTCAGACAAATAAAAACCATATTGCTGTCGTGGTCGATGAATTTGGGGGTACATCAGGAATTGTAACGCTTGACGACATTTTGGAGGAAGTAGTAGGTGAAATTGATGATGAATATGACGATCAACAACCTCTTTTCACCCGTATTGACGAACATACATTTGATTTTGATGCAAAGATTCTCTTATCCGATTTCTTCAAAATTACCGGTATTGACACAGCCTTTTTCGAAGAAATCACGGCTGAAGTGGATAGCTTAGCAGGACTTGTCCTCGAATTGAAAGGAGACATTCCAAAATTGCATGAGAAAATTGTTTTCTCTCATTATCAATTTGAAATAATGGAAGTAACTAAAAGAAGAATTCTAAAAATCCGCTTGAGCATCGACAAACTACCTTCAACTCTGAAACCCGAATAACTCATCTGTTCACTTCATAAATTATTGCATGAAACATTCATTTTGGTGGCTCTTCATTCTCTCTTTGGTATTAATGTCGTGTCACAATGATTCTCCAAGACCTTACGGCTATTTTCGCATCGATTTACCCAAACATGCTTACCGCCCGTTTGATAAAGGCTATCCTTATTCATTTGAGATGTCAACTTTTGCAGCCGATAGCATTGTGAAGGCCAAAGGCGAAAAATATTGGATCAACATCTATTATCCAAAACTGAAT
The DNA here is from genome assembly GCA_027450045.1 of Paludibacter sp. GTDB lineage: Bacteria > Bacteroidota > Bacteroidia > Bacteroidales > Paludibacteraceae > Microbacter. The sequence continues at coordinate 28,545 of DAIDKM010000008.1, forward strand.
GGCTGCATCTATTTAAGTTACAAACCCATACACAATAATTTGCAAACCATAGCAGAAGATTGCCGCACGTTTGTTTACAAACACACCATTATGGCGGAATCCATCACAGAGAGACGATTTGAAAATAAAGATGCAAAAGTGTATGGTATTTTATATGATATTAAAGGCGATGCCGCCTCGCCGCTTCAATTTATGATGACCGACAGCATTCATCACGTGTTGCGTGGCGCACTATATTTCAATAATATACCTAACAAAGATTCCATTGCGCCGGTGCTCAATTACGTCCGCAAAGACGTTTTGAAAATGATCGAAACCCTACATTGGAATAAACCCTGACAACAAGGCAACAATCATGCTGATTCAGAAAAAATCGACTGTTGATGGTGCGTTAATCGGCATTTGGCATATTGTCGAAACGGAAAATCAACTTCTTTCTCTTTTTCAACAACCTGAAAGGTGGACGCAGCAAATGGCGGCGATTACTCATCCGGGGAAAAGATGCGAAAAATTGGCTGTGCGGGCCTTACTGAATGAATTGACCGGAAAAGAAAAATCGATCGATTATCATCCGAATGGGCAACCCTATTTATCTGATCAAAGTTTCAACATAAGCATTTCACATACAAAAAACTATGCGTGCATCATCTTACATCCAACTCAAAAAGTAGGTATTGATATTGAAGCTAAAACACCACGAGCAGCTCAAATTCAACAACGGTTTTTAAGCCCAGATGAATATCTCTTAGCGAATCAAACGTCGGGATTTGTTGTACCTTTGTTGTTGTGGACAGCTAAAGAAGCGTTGTACAAGTTGATTTCGGATCCAGCTTTAGATTTTGCAAATCACATACAAGTGACTGATATAAAATTGAATGAACAAATCATTACAGCTTCAATAAAGGCAATTAACCAGCCATTTACACTGTTTTTCACCATTGATCCCGATTTTGTGCTCACGTATGTTTGTGCAACCATTGAAACAACTATAGCTCAAAATCATGTGTAACTAAAACTTCACGCATTATGTCAAACAATAATCAAGAAATCAACGAACTAACTGATAAAGAATATAAATATGGTTTTAGCTCCAACATTGAGGCTGATACCATTCCCAAAGGACTAAATGAATCGGTCATCCGACTCATTTCACAAAAGAAAGGAGAGCCGGAATGGTTACTAAAATATCGGTTAGATGCTTATAATCATTGGCTAACGCTGAAAATGCCACATTGGGCGCATTTAAAAATTGCTGAGATTGATTATCAAGATATTATTTATTTCTCAGCGCCTAAAAAAAACTCTCCAAAATCATTGGACGAAGTTGATCCTGAACTCTTAAAAACTTTCGACAAATTAGGAATTCCACTGCACGAACAAAAACAATTAGCCGGTATAGCAGTAGATGCTGTAATGGATAGTGTTTCGGTAAAAACCACTTACAGAGAGAGTTTAGCTGAATTGGGAATCATTTTTTGCTCCATCAGCGAAGCTGTAAAAGATTATCCCGATTTGGTGAAAAAGTATTTGGGTTCAGTGGTCTATTACCGCGATAACTTTTTTGCTGCCCTTAATTCAGCAGTCTTCACCGACGGTTCTTTCGTTTATATTCCCAAAGGGGTCCGCTGTCCGATGGAGTTATCAACCTATTTTCGCATCAACGCCGCCAATACAGGACAATTTGAACGCACATTAATTGTTGCCGACAGCGACAGTTATGTGTCATATCTTGAAGGGTGCACAGCTCCTCAACGTGATGAGAATCAACTTCATGCAGCTATTGTGGAAATCTACATTCACGATAGGGCTGAAGTGAAATATTCTACCGTACAGAATTGGTACCCAGGTGATAAAGATGGAAAAGGAGGCATTTACAACTTTGTAACCAAACGTGGATTATGCAAAGGAGAATCTTCGAAACTCTCATGGACTCAGGTAGAAACCGGATCGGCTATCACATGGAAGTACCCCAGTTGCATCTTAGCAGGAGATAATTCGGCAGGAGAATTTTATTCCGTTGCAGTAACGAACAATTATCAGCAAGCCGACACTGGAACCAAAATGATTCACATTGGTAAAAACACTCGCAGCCACATTATTTCTAAAGGAATATCGGCAGGAAGAAGCCAGAACAGCTATCGCGGATTAGTCAAAGTTTCGCAAAAAGCTGAGAATGCCCGAAATTATTCACAATGCGACAGTCTTTTGTTGGGTAGCAGTTGTGGGGCACACACTTTTCCGTATCAGGAAGTAAACAACGACACGGCACAAGTGGAACATGAAGCAACCACTTCTAAAATTGGCGAAGATCAAATCTTTTATTGCAATCAACGCGGAATTTCTACCGAGGAAGCCATAGGTCTTATTATCAATGGATATGCCAAGGATGTTTTAAGTAAATTGCCCATGGAATTCGCCATCGAAGCACAAAAATTATTACAGATTTCACTCGAAGGATCTGTAGGCTAAAAATCCCATCATTTATATGGAAGGTACGCTCTATCTGCTTCCGACAACGCTTGGTGAAAGCGATTTACACCACGTGTTGCCTGATTATAATTTCTCTGTAATGAATCAATTGACCCATTTCATTGTAGAGGATATTCGTTCGGCACGTCGATTCTTGAAAAAGATCAATCCTACTTTCAATATTGACACACTCACTTTTTTGACACTAAATGAACAAACATCCGACATCGAGCTGCCCGCTTTGCTCCAACCTCTCAAAGAGGGTCATGATGTGGGTGTCATTTCCGAAGCCGGTTGTCCAGCCGTAGCTGACCCAGGGGCATCTATTGTACAGCTTGCTCAGGCAGCTGGTATCCGTGTGGTTCCGTTAGTAGGACCGTCATCACTGCTCTTGGCACTCATGGCATCAGGATTCAACGGACAAAACTTTGCATTCGTCGGTTACCTTCCCATTGCATCGCACGAACGCACCAAAGCGTTAAAACTTTTAGAAAAGAAAGCTATTACCGAAAACCAAACGCAAATTTTTATCGAAACACCCTATCGCAACCACAAACTCATGGAAGAAATGCTGGAAACGCTACTTCCAACCACCAATTTATGCGTTGCTGTAGATGTTTCCTTGCCTTCAGAATGGATCTGTACCCATAACATAGCTACATGGAAAAAACAAATCCCTGATATTCAAAAAAGGCCCACTGTTTTTTTGATAAATCGGTAGAAATCTAAATATTGGTTTATTGGAAAGAACAACACAGCCTCAAATTGTATCATATGGGGCTTCGGAATGGCTCCCTCCCACTTCAAATACAAACTGATTCATATTTGGTAAGCAAGCTCCTGTTGAAGGTGACTTAGTTCATTCAATGTATTTAATCAACTGTTTGAAACGTTTGTCAACTTTATCTTTAAAATATCTCATCAAATTAATTCCTACTTAACACCGTTAGTCACTCTCATAAGTTCGTTCCCATTTCCTATCTCCTTTTAAACAGAAGATTCATTCGACCGAGAAAAACTCCGGATTTGCCATCTTGAATAATCTGAACCGAGTCGCCAACCGCATTGAGTACTTTGGTGTTGATGATCTGGTGTGAATGTCCGCCTGTGATCAGGTTAATGTAACGGGAATTTTTCGCCACAGACCAATCAGAGAACTCTGCATTACGATCGGTGCCTAAATGAGAAACACATATCACCACGTTGCATTTTTCTTTCTTTTTCAACATCTCTGATATTTCGTTAGCTCGTTTTATTGGATTCAAATAGTTGATTCCTTTGAAATTAGCATCAGTAATTAAATGATCAGGACTTACTCCCAATCCAAAGACCCCAATTTTCAATCCATCCTTTTTAATAATCACATAAGGCTTCACGATGGAGGCTAACGCTGTCTTGGAAACATCGTAATCGGCATTGACAATAGGGAATGATGCCTGTTTCAAGTGTTTTGCTAAACTGTCAACACCATTATCAAATTCATGATTCCCCAACGTGACAGCATCATAACGATCCAAACTCATGCCGGCAATCTCGACATTTCCTTTGAAAAGATTGAAAAAGACGGTTCCCTGCGAAAAGTCACCATCATCGACCAAAATTACATTGTGATGATGCGCCCGAATCGTATCAACAATTCCGGCAATGCGAGCATATCCGCCTCTGTTTTCATCATTTGGTAAAATTTGACTGTGCGTGTCGTTGGTACACAACACAATTAATTCTTTTTGCGTAGAACAGGATGCAATCAACAGCAAGACAGCAAGCAAGAGTAAAATTTTACTTGTCTTCATAAATTCTTCCATCTAAAGATTGATGTATCGTTCGTCCCTGCTTCGTCTCCTGCTGAATGTACTCAATGATCAACCTGCGTAGTGAAATTGGATATGTTCTTGCTTGAACGGCGTGCAATAACGCGTCAAAATGATCGTTTCCCTTGGCAATATAATCATTAGCTGCAACGGTATATATTTTATTAACTTGCAACGGTGCGCCTTGTACCAAAACATGTATGGCTTTTCTGTTAGCACTAATGCCAAAGCGAATGCCGGCAACAGCGCCTCCGTATTTAGAAATACTATCAGCCATTTGCTGCACAGCACTTCCTTTCAGGTATAGCACCATCAATGCATTTTCAAACGGCATCAATTCGTATATTTTGCCAACGGTAATGGGGCCTTTGAAAATTGGATTGCGCAAACCGCCTACATTGGTCACTGCAATAGTAACCGAGTCAGCAGGATAATGTTGTTGCGTATAAGATAACATGGCATCGGCAAAGAAATCAGAAAGTAGTCCTTCAGGGCGTTGTACACGCATGGTTTGATCGGAATACCCGATCACAGTATTGGCAACTTTAGCACTTGAATCAACATAAGGGTTCAATAACGCCACCATTTTTTCATCTTGGATAGCATCAGCCCTTTTATCGACAGGTATTTGTATTGCCGATATGCTTACCAATTTATATTGACTGCATGAAGCGAATGATAACGTGATAAGTAGAAGATAAACAAGATCTTTCATAAAAGATAACGCTATAAAGATTGATCTATTTCTTTAATGGGTTTTCTGCTTTAACGTGCATAGAATCCCAAACTAAATAACCGATCAAAGCTCCATACATGGGCAATGAAAGCCACTCGGCGCCCTGACTGACAGCCCATTTGCTGGTAAAATCAATTCCGCCAAATCGTAATGCCGCACTCACGACACCCATTAAAGCTCCTCCTGCGATGAATCCCGAAGCTAACAAAGTTCCTTTTTCAAATCGCAATGTATTTAAAACTTCATCTTTTGATCGCGTAGAAACAAACCAAGCAATAATTCCACCTACTAAAAGCGGGGCATTTAGTTCCATAGGGATGAACATGCCTAAGGCAAACGCTAATGCAGACACCCTGAAAACAGACAATAGAATAGCAATTAATGCACCAACACCATACAAAAACCAAGGTGCGCCCGTACCAGACATCAACGGTTCAATAACTGCCGCCATTGCATTTGCTTGTGGAGCCACTAATGCGTTTGGGCCTGTGAATCCGTAAGTTTTGTTCAAAATCATCATCACACCACCCACAGTAGCAGCCGAAACCAATGTACCTAAAAACTTCCATCCTTCCTGTTTGGCAGGTGTGCTACCTAACCAATAGCCTATTTTCAAGTCGGTAATAAAACCACCTGCCATTGATAATGCCGTACAAACAACGCCGCCCATAACTAAAGCGGCAACCATGCCGGCAGTACCTTTTAATCCTACCGCAACCATCACAACGGAAGCCAGAATCAATGTCATCAGCGTCATCCCCGAAACAGGATTTGTTCCCACAATAGCAATCGCGTTGGCTGCCACCGTTGTAAACAAAAACGCGATAATTGCAATCACCGCCAAACCAACTAAAGCGTACAACAAATTATGAACCACGCCAAAAAAGAAAAACACAAAAATAGCAATCAACGCCATGATCACTCCAAAAGCTAATATTTTCATCGAAAGATCGCGTTGTGTACGCAATGTCTTCTCCTTGGCATCTTTCGATTTCCCGCTTACCTCATGCGCTGCCAATCCCACGGCCCCCACAATAATACTCCACGAACGAATAATGCCAATCACTCCGGCCATAGCAATGCCGCCAATACCAATATGACGGGCAAATGTCGTGAAAATAGTTTCGGCACTCATAGATGAGATTCCGCCTGCAGGAGGAATATAGGTAGGAATTAGCATGTGCAATGTACCATCTCCAATTAGTGGCAACAACGGAATAATAACAAACCAGATCAGTGCAGAACCGGCGCAAATAATAGCTGCATAGCGTAAGCCAACAATATAGCCAAGTCCCAAAATAGCAGCCCCTACATCGAGACTAAATACCAATTTTACTTTATCGGCAATGGTTTCACCTAACGGAATAACGCGCGTTGAAAAGACTTCGCTCCAAGTCCCAAACGTGGCAACAATAAAGTCATAAGCTCCACCGATAATTCCTGCAAATACCAATGGTTTTGCCTGATTCCCTCCTTTTGCTCCTGAGACTAAAACTTGCGTGGTAGCAGTTGCTTCGGGAAAAGGATACTCACCGTGCATCTCAGCAACAAAATATTTTCGAAAAGGAATGAGAAAAAGAATCCCTAAAATTCCACCTAAAGCAGAACTCAGAAATATCTGCATAAAAGAAACCGTCATAGTGGGATATTTTGCTTGCAAAATATAAAGCGCCGGCAGGGTAAAAATAGCGCCTGCAACAATTACACCCGAATTGGCTCCTATAGACTGTATAATCACATTTTCACCAAGTGCATTCTTGCGTTTTGAAGCCGTAGAAAGCCCCACCGCAATAATGGCAATAGGAATAGCCGCTTCAAAAACCTGCCCTACTTTCAGTCCAAGATAGGCAGCGGCAGCCGAAAAAAGAACAGCCATAAATAATCCCCATCCTACCGAATAAAAGGTCACTTCCTTGTACTTTTTATTTGGACTCATTAATGGATGATACTTCTCACCTGACGTTAAGGGTCGAAACGCATTTTCGGGTAGGCCTGTAATAGGCTCTTGATGTTGTTCCATAAAGTAGAATAAAATGAAATTGCTTAAAGATAAACACTCAATACCCTCAACCTAACACAAAAAGGCGAATTGGCATTGTAAATAATGGTTTGACAATCAATGAAAAGGCACATATTCATTCAAAAAAATCAACTATAAATGAAACGCCGCCACTTTCGTTACAAATATATTCATTTAAACTTATGTTCAAACGTTACCCCTGTAACAAAATAGACAACAACTTGCATTCCATTGAAAGAAAACGTGTTAAACACAAATAGTACCACATGAATAAGAATTAAAAAAGAAAGCCGGCAAAATTGTCGGCTTCTCACGTTATGCATAAATAACGCTATTCTTTATCTTGTTGGCTCGCTTCGTACTCTTTCAACAATTTCTCTTGCACATCCATCGGCACAAGTTCATAACTTGCAAATTTCATGGTGAAAGACGCCCTTCCGCCACTTAACGAACTCAAAGTTGTAGAATAACTTGATAATTCTTTCAGTGGCATTTTAACAGACAATTTTTCAAAACCTTTTTCGCTGTGCATGCCCATGACAACAGCACGACGTCCTTGCAAATCGCTCATCACATCACCCATCCGATCAGAAGGTACCAACACCACGACGTCGTATATTGGTTCTAAAAGTTTTGGATTTGCTTGTTTAAATGCTGTGCTAAAGGCATTACGACCTGCCAACCTAAACGAGATTTCGTTTGAATCGACCGGATGCATCTTGCCATCATATACGATTACTTGCACATCGCGTGCATACGATCCAGTCAAAGGCCCTTGTTCCATTTTCTCCATAATTCCTTTCATAATAGCAGGAAGGAAACGCGCATCGATTGCGCCACCTACAATACTGTTGATAAACACCAGCTTTCCGCCCCATTCCAAAGGAATTTCCTGCCTGTCGCGAACACTGATCTTAAACTCTTGCCCGTTGAACTTGTAAATCTCCTGTGGTGCCATCCCCTCAAAATAAGGTTCGACAATGAGATGCACTTCACCAAATTGCCCGGCACCACCTGACTGCTTTTTATGACGATAGTCGGCTCTGGTGGCTTTGGTAATGGTTTCACGATACGGAATCTTCGGCTCCAGAAAATCAATCATTACCTTGTCATTGTTTTCAATCCGCCATTTCAATGTACGCAAATGAAATTCACCTTGCCCAAATACAATGGTTTGTTTCAATTCTTTCGACATTTCAATGATCCAGGTAGGATCTTCTTCGTGCATACGAGTTAAAATTTCGCTAAGTTTTTCTTCATCTGCCTCACTTTTCGCTTTTATGGCACGTCGATATTTTGGATCAGGATAATGAATGGAAGGAAATATATACTCACATCCTTTGGTATTCAATGTATTCCCGGTATGCGTTTCTTTCATTTTTACCGTTGCCCCGATATCGCCTGCAACTAATTCATCCACTTTTTCTCTTATTTGGCCTGCAACAGAAAAGAGTTGATTGATTCGTTCTTTTGAACCTCTCGACACGTTGACTAAATCATCTCCCTCATGCACTTTTCCGGACATCACTTTAAAATATGAAACTTCACCAATGTGAGGTTCAATGCTCGTTTTAAATACAAACAAACTCGTTTGCTTCGTACTATCGGGCGCGACCTCTTTTCCATCTACTGTCACCGGTTTTGGCATATCGTCCACAAAAGGGACTACATTGTTCAAAAATTCCATTAAACGTCGAATACCCATATCACGTCCGGCGCTAATACAAAACAATGGAAACATATCTCTATGTATCAATCCCTTACGAATTCCAAGACGCATTTCGTCTTCACTTAAGGATCCTTGTTCAAAATATTTTTCCATTAATGACTCATCATTCTCAGCAGCAGCCTCTACCAAAATATTATGTAATTCTTCGGCTTTTATCTTAAATTCTTCTGGAATATCCAATTCCTCTGGCGTACCACCTTCAGGTTTCCAACGATACATTTTCATTTTCAACACATCGATCACGGCATTGAACGAAGTGCCTGCATTGACAGGGAACTGAATCTGGATCACTTTATGTCCAAAACTTTCTTTCAGTTGTTCAACTAATTGATCATATTCAGCTTTTTCATGATCCAAATGATTGGCAACAAAAATAACAGGTTTCGATAAGTTCTCAGTATAACGAAAATGGTTCTGCGTTTCTACCTCAACGCCATAATGCGTATTCAGCAAAATAAGCGCTGTGTCAGTAACATTTAGCGAAGTAATCACACCACCGATGAAGTCATCCGAACCCGGACAATCTATGATATTCAACTTTTTATTATTCCACTCCACATGAGTGATCGTTGAAAAAACAGAATACCCATATTCGTGCTCCACCGGAAAATAATCGGATACGGTATTTTTATTGTCAACTGAGCCACGCCGTTTAATAATTCCACCCTCATAAAGCATGGCTTCTACGAGAGTGGTTTTCCCGCAGCCTGAACTTCCTAACAGTGAGATGTTCTTAATCTCGTTCGATTGATAGACTTTCATAATCTTATTATTTAAGATGAATAATTATAAATCAAGTCAAAATAACGAATCAACACATGTTTTTTTGATTGACCAATGTAAGAACTATTGAGTGAAAACTATTCATATTTGACATGTTGTACAACAATGTTTTTAGACATTATTACTCGACATTTGGCAATATACTATTGATCGTAATAACTCCAAATGAGCTCTCAAAACCAACGAATCAGGTTGCCAAAAAAAATGAAAACTTGAATTACTTCGGGGTGGAATTTATCAAATAGGCTAAAAAAGGAGTACCTTTGTAACAATTTACACATTTGACTCTTAGAAACATGAACTTTATCATCCTGAACGGCCCAAATCTAAATTTATTGGGCAAAAGAGAACCTGAAGTGTATGGACATCGTTCTTTTGAAGATTTCCTCGAAGAATTGCAAAAGAAATACACAGAGCATTCAATCCGATACTTCCAGTCAAATCACGAAGGCGCTTTAATTGACACTTTACATATATATGGATTTCAAGTGGATGGTATTGTATTCAATGCAGGAGCTTACACCCACACGTCCATAGCCATAGCCGATGCAATCCGTGCCATTCCTGCTCCGGTGATTGAAGTCCACGTTTCAAACGTTTTCAAACGTGAATCTTTCCGCCATCATTCTGTGTTGGCAGAAGCTTGCTTGGGAAGCATCTCAGGCTTTGGTCTCGACTCGTACCGATTAGCCATCGAAGCGCTTATCAACCAACCAAAATAACAAAGGGAATCTTTTTCTTGTAAAGTAAAAGCACATAAATTGGCTGAACAAACTTATTTCTTTGTAATTATCTCATTTCGATTTATATATGACTAAACAAACTAAGATTGTCGCTACCATTTCCGATAAGCGGTGCGACGAAGATTTTATTCGTGCGTTATTTAATGAAGGTATGAATGTTGTTCGGCTCAACACGGCTCATTTAGACGAAGAAGGGCTTAATAAGATCGTTACAAGCGTTCGAAAAGTATCTAAATACATTGCCATTCTGATTGACACCAAAGGTCCTGAAATTCGTACTACACGCTGTGAAAATGATATTATCCTGAAAACAGGAGACAAAATTCGTATTGTTGGAAACCCACAACAACTAAGCACAAAAGAATGCATTGCAGTCTCTTATCCTGACTTTGTTCAAGATATGCAGGTGGATGGAGATATATTAATTGATGATGGAGAAATAGAATTAAAGGTCATTGCCAAAGAAGAAGATGCACTGGTATGTGAAGCTCAGAACGATTGCGTGTTGGGAAGTCGTAAAAGCATTAATGTCCCGGGCGTGAGCATCAAATTGCCTTCATTAACCGAACGCGATCGTAATAATGTACTTTATGCCATTGAGCACGATCTTGACTTTATCGCACACTCTTTTGTAAGAAACAAGCAGGATGTTATTGACATTCAAAGTATCTTGGATGAACATGACAGTCAAATTAAAATCATTGCCAAAATTGAAAACCAAGAAGGCGTTGACAATGTAGACGAAATATTAGAACATGCTTACGGTATTATGGTTGCACGTGGTGATCTTGGCATTGAAGTTGCTCAAGAGAAAATACCATCCATCCAACGTATGCTAATCCGAAAATGCGTTATGGCAAAAAAGCCGGTCATCGTGGCTACGCAGATGTTGAACTCGATGATTGAAAATCCGAGACCAACGCGTGCTGAAGTAACGGACGTTGCCAATGCTATTTTTTCTCGTACCGACGCGGTGATGCTTAGCGGAGAAACCGCTTATGGGAAATATCCTATAGAAGCAGTTCGTACCATGACGAAAATTGCCGAAGAGGCCGAAAAAAACAAATTATCAGAGAACGATATACCTGTTTCATATTCGAAAGATGAAACAGATATAACCGCTTTTTTAGCCCACCACGCTGCAGAATCGTCCAAGGAATTAGGAGTAAAAGCCATTATAACGGACACCTATACGGGAAGAACATCCCGGTTTCTGGCTGCTTATCGTGGACAAAGTCCTGTTTTATCCATCTGCTATGATAAACTTCCCATGCGGCAATTAGCGCTTTCTTACGGCGTTATTCCCATTTATCAAGCATTCAAGGAAGACAGAAGAGAGTATTTCTTTGCTGCACTTCGCCTCCTACTACGCAAAGGATGGTTGAAAAGAGATGACTTGGTTTCCTATTTAAGTGGGAGTTTTGGCATTGGTGGTGGAACCACATTTCTGGAAATCAACCATGTGGGAAACATTCTTGCTTTCGATCAAACCTACATGCTGCCAAATTTAAAACAAAAATGACTTTTGGCAGTCTGCATTTAAACCTTCCGGTCAAAATAAAGTCAGACTATAAGAAGTTTACAATGTACATTTCTTCACCTAACAAAGAGATGTAACTGATTATAGTTTCTTATTTTATACTTATCACAGATGAAGAAAACAGGATTTTTAGCAGCTATGCTTTTTATGGTAGTTGCGTTTATGACTGCCCAAACAGGTGGCATTAAAGGATTTATTATTGATGGCGGAACCGATCAACCGTTAGAATACGTAAATGTTGTTCTTAAAAAAGGGACGCCATTAACCCTTGTCAAAGGAGTCGTAAGCGATTCAAAGGGCGGTTTTGTCTTAGATAAACTTGCCGCAGGCACTTATCAAATAGAACTCTCATTTATTGGATACACTACATATCAAAAACAAGTAACCATTGATGGAAAGATGGTTAACTTGGGAAAATTCACCCTTCAGGTAGATTCAAAAACATTAAAAGAAGTACAAGTTGAAGCTCAAGGACCTGCAATGAAATTAGACATTGACAAAAAAGTATTTACCGTTGGCCAAAGCATCGCATCAGCAGGAGCATCAGCATCGGAAATGCTACAAAACATTCCATCAGTAAGTGTTGATGTAAATGGCACTGTATCACTTCGCAACAATTCGAATGTGGTAATTTGGATCAATGGTAAACCAGCCGGGATTACGTCGGACAATGAAGGTGATATTTTGCAAGAAATGCCTGCCGGAAGCATTGAAAAAGTGGAAGTTATTACGAATCCATCTGCAAAATATAGTGCTGAAGGATCAGCCGGGATTATCAATCTTATTATGAAAGAAAGTGCGAAGCCAGGTTATTATGGCAGTGTTTCAGGTGGAGTTTCTGTCCCTGATAGAGGTAAATTGGGCTATAACTTAGGAGCAAACTTTAACTTCACTTCTTCAAAAGTGGATGCTTATGCAAGCATTGGACGTAGAGATATGAAGTTTTCGGGTGGTGGGTGGAACAATCGTTACATCTTAAATCCTGCAAATGGAGATACGTTATCTTCACTGATGCAAAATTCGACTGCTAACCGTCATTTTCAAGGAACATTTGTACGTGCCGGCATGAATTATCGTGTAAACAAAATGAACTCATTAGGTTTTGATGGATTTATGATGTTTGGCAAAGGTGTTATGTCAAATCTAAATAACAACGAAACATACGATGCTACCAATTCATTATTAAGTCAATACTACCGCAATACAGCAACCGGTGGAAACCGAACGATGTATAACATTAACCTGAATTACGAACACAAATTTGATCAAAATGGATCAAACTTAACTAGTTCGTTGAGCTTTTCAAGTCATCCATCGAGTATGGAAAATAATTATTCACAATGGGCGAATACCAATACCATCACTTCCACTCAAAAACAAAACACTACCGGAAAAAATCCGGAAGCGGAATTGAAAATTGATTATACCAAACTATTTAACAAAGACAGTAAATTACAAGCCGGCTTCAACGGACATTACGAACAACATTATTCAAATGTAGTCGGCTTAACAAACGGCATCCTCGATCCAAGCATTACCAATTTATTTGATTATTTTGAAAGAGATTATGCTGCCTACACAACGTACGGAAACAAGTGGGGAAAATTTAGCACTCAATTAGGATTACGGGGTGAATATTCTTATATTAACTTTTCGACAGGACAACAAAACTACACAATTCATTATATCAAACCTTTTCCCAGTGTATTTTTGGATTATGCCATCGATCAAAATAATGAATTCCAATTAAATTATACCCGTCGATTAAACCGACCAAGAGGCTGGAAAATCAACCCGTTCAAGAACATTTCAGATTCTACCAACTGGTCGTTTGGGAACCCAAATTTAGCTCCTGAATATATTAATTCATTTGAACTAAATTACTTGAAATCATGGACATCACATACATTATCGGCATCATTATTTTACCATTATACAACAAATGGAATACAGTCAGTTCAATGGTTACAAAACGGAATTATGATGAACACTTCCATGAATGGATCGAAAACAACTGCTGGCGGTTTGGAAACGGTTGTAAGAGATAATTTCTTTAGCTTCTTCAACTTGACAACAACATTAGACCTATACTACAATAAGTTGTACGCATCTCAATTCGTACAAGATAATCAAATGATCAACATTCCTGCACAAAGTAATTTTTCATGGAATGCGAAGTCAATTGCAAATATCATGTTACCGGCTAATTTATCGGCGCAAATCACCGGATCATACACAGCTCCTTATTATATTTCACAAGGGAAAAATATGGGAAACTACGAAGTTGATTTAGGATTGCGCCAAATGCTGTTGCACAAAAAACTCATCTTAAACTTAAATGTACGCGATCTATTGAACTCAAACCGAAGTAAAATTGAAACTTGGGGGCCAAATTATAAACAGGAATCACTCAATTATTTTAATGGGCGCATGGTTAGCCTCAATATCTCTTATAACTTTGGGAATGCTACTCCCAAAAGAGGGAAAAAACCACCAACTACAGACTCGAATAATACCAACAATACAGACAACATGACGGATGGAATGTAAATATTAACCATCTCTAACTAAATCTTTTTTGCATCATTGGAATGTCCGTGATATATTTGCATAACAAAATGCAATCTATATCATGGACATTCTGTTTTTTTAATATCTAACGAATCAACCATTTAGCCATGAAATCAAACTTTTTTGCACGCATCTTTATTCCAAAAGAGAAAAAATTTTACGATCTCTTTGAGCAAGACACTGTGAACGTCTGCACCATTGCCGATGATCTGATTCGATTGGTAAACGAACCCGATGAAGATAAAAGAAGAGAGATTAAAAACAAGATGCACGATGTGGAACATGCCAATGATCAGCTTACCCACACGGTGATGGAAGAGTTAGGTCGGAATTTCATTACACCATTTGATCGTGAGGATATCCACAGTTTAATCTCCTCGTTGGATGATGTGACTGATTTTATTTATGTCTCCGCCAAAAGCATGCTACTCTACAAAATTGACCCCACAAACGACAATACGATTCAATCATTAGCCGAACTTATCCGGCAAGCGACCAAAGAACTCAATCAAGCTGTGAAAGGACTGCGTGACTTCAAAGGCGTTAAACAAAGCCTGCAAGCAGTTGTACAAGTAAACAGCATAGAGAATCAGGCTGATGATATTTTATATACCGGTATTGAACACCTCTTTGAACATGAAAAAGATGCTATTGAAATCATGAAAAAAAGAGAATTATATTATCAATTAGAGACCGTGACCGACAAATGCGAAGATGTTTGTGATGTCATTGAAAGTATCCTCATCAAATATGCTTAAGCAATGAGCTTTACATTACTTATCCTTATTATCGTCTTCAGCATCATATTCGACATGATCAATGGATTTCACGATGCTGCGAATTCCATTGCAACAGTGATTTCCACGAAAGTATTGACGCCTTTTCAGGCTGTAGCTTGGGCAGCATTTTTCAATTTTTTGGCTTTCTGGGTGTTCAACCTCAAAGTAGCTGATACCGTTTCTAAAACGGTAGATAATGCAACCATTGATTTGGTAGTTATTTTTGCAGGAGTCTTGGCCGGTATCATTTGGAATCTACTCACTTGGAGATTAGGGATCCCCTCCAGTTCGTCTCACACATTGATGGGAGGATTTGCCGGTGCTGGTATTGCGCACGCTATGAGTTTTTCTGTTGTCAATCAAAAAGTCATTTGGGAAACAACAATATTCATCGTCTTAGCTCCATTTATTGGCATGGTGATTGGGCTTGGTATTGCCGCGTTAATTACCAATATCGTCAAAAGAACCAACCCTCACAAAACAGAGAAAGTTTTTCGAAAACTCCAATTAGTCACTTCTGCGGCGCTTAGTTTGGGACATGGAGGTTCCGACTCACAAAAAGTGATTGGTATTATTATTGCAACATTAACCGTTTATAATCACTATTGTAACTCACATGGCATCGCAATACCAACGTGGATTCAACATACCGACTTGCATCATGTTCCAGATTGGGTGCCAATTACATGCTATTCAGCTATAGGAATAGGCACTTTACTGGGAGGCATGCGTATCATAAAAACAATGGGTACAAAAATCACAAAAGTTACTCCTTTTGAGGGCATTGCAGCCGAAACTGCCGGCTCAATCACCCTTTTCGGAGTTGCCGAAGGACTTGGCATTCCTGTTAGCACGACACACACTATTGCCGGTTCCATCATGGGCGTTGGCATGTTGAAACGCATTTCAGCGGTACGTTGGGGCATTACACGACAATTGATCATTGCATGGGTAATCACCATTCCTGCAAGTGCCGCCATCGCTGCTATAGTCTACTGGATTCTAAAGTTTTTGGGAGTTCACTGATTGTTGATGAAGTAAGCGCAAACTGCAACATTTCAGTCATAGTGATAATATACTTCATTGTCAAAAACAATGAGTACAACTACACATCAGAATCTTCAATTTTTTGATCAAAAGAAAGAAATCAGTTATTTTTTTAATCACCTATGACACTTTGATTCTTTTCATATTACTTTTGTTTTGATATAACACCAAGCACTTTTAATGTTTCTTTTTCTATGAAAACAAAGCCCTATTTTTATGGAGTTTACACATTGATTGCTTTTGTCTTTTTACTGCAGTCGTGTGTAAAAAATGACATTTCACTAAACAATGTCGATGGAACAATAGGCGTCAATGGTTCGTTGGTTTTTCCTATAGCCACATCGACCATCACCATCAGCCAATTTCTGAATAAACTAAATGCCACGAATCTTTCGCAGGATAACACGGGGACAATGTATCTTTATTACAACCCTACAACACCATACAATTTTAACTTGAATGTCGGGGTACAAAATGTCCCTGTCACACAAAGTGTGGATTTTAATGGCTTTACAGGATCGGCATCAGCGGCAGTGATCAACAACCAATTAGCCACTTATGAAAATGTTGCGTTTGATTTAAAGCAATTGTCTTCTCAAAACATTACCGAGCTGGATAGCGTTGCCGTGAACAGCATGCAGCTCGTGCTGACACTCAACAGCAATATCAATTTTAATAACAACCAAGCCAGCATCACCATCACTCCCGATCCAACTGTTTTTGTTGGCATTACTCCCGCATCGTATTCTAAGGTTGGTTATGCAAGTAGCTTAAACAATCAGCCCATTACTTTTACATTTTCTAAGTTCGTGGCCAAACCAAACAGTAACGGGACATTTCCCATGAAAGTACTTCTACAAGAGTTGACGCCGGCAAATAACGTTACCATAACAAATAGCTCTTATTTTAACTACACTGTGACCTTGAAAAATGTGAACTTCAGCGCCATGTACGGACAATTTACTTTCAACGTTCCACCGCAAACCGGAACCATTGATTTGAGCTTTATGAACAATTTCATTCAGTCGAACAGCACGTTACCATTTATAAATCCACAAGTAAAATTGGTAATGAAAACCAATGCTCGTCTGCCTTTGAATTTTAAAGTCAACAGTATCAGCAGTTATGATTCAAGTCATCCAAATAACACACTGTCGGCTACCTTTGATAACGGGTCGTTATCGAAAATTTCCCCTTTGTATAACATGCCGGCAAGAGTTGGCTCGTGGGGAACTAATACGCTAACATTTGACAAAAACAATGGACATATTGACAATCTGTTTACTTTACCGGGAATCAACACTGTGGCGTTCACTTTTTCAGGGTTTTCGCGTTCGGATACTATTGTAAGGAATCAATTTGTGACACAAAATGACACATTTCAAATATTGCCTTATGCTGTCATTCCCTTGTCGTTCAACCCGGGAGCAACTATTTACATGAGTGATACTGTCATGATTAACAACCAATCCTTTCACGATTTCCTGAATAAAACCAACGTGAATGAAATGGCTTTGTGGCTCATAGCAGACAATAATACCTCCGCACAAATTGGGTTATCCGCTTCGTTGCTAAACAGTAACCAGCAAACTGTTGGCACGCCGCAGAATGTAACACTAAAAGTCACAGCCAATGTGGATGCATCTGGTCACCCTGTACTTACCACCGGAACTCAAACTGATCAATATTTTAAACTATCCTTCAATTATAGTGACTTACAACAAGCAAGCTACCTATTGTTGAAGTATACATTACAAGGCAAAGATATGCAAACACCACTAACCGTGAATGCAGCTGATTTTGTAAAAGTGAAAGTTAGTGCATACGCAAATGGCATCTCGTTTAACCATTAAGCCGAAAGAATCTATATCCTAAATCATCACATTCTGCTATGCTATGAAATCTCTATTCCTGATTATTACAATAATGGTTATCTGTGCATTAACAGGAAATTCTGTTTCAGCTCAGGTAAGTACGCTCTACTACATGGAGAATGTACCTTCACGCAATGATCTCAATCCGGCATTCATTCCCACGCAAAGTTTCTACGTGAATCTGCCTATTATTTCCGGCATTTCATTTACCGCAGGAGATAATTCATTCACTTTGAATGATTTATTATTGCCATACAATGGAAAGACTATTACCGCTTTCCATCCAGACGCAAATCCGGACGCCTTTTTGAACTCACTCCAAAGCACCACAAACATGACATTTCAAAACCGCATCAACATTTTTGGATTTGGGTTTAAGATCAAACAAAATTATTTTACATTCGGGATGAGCGAACGCACGAGCAGCAATGTCAACGTCCCGAAAGACTTGCTATCACTTCTCCTGAAAGGCACTCCCGACACAATCAACACCAACCATTTTAACCTAAAAACATTAGGCATAAATGAGTCTGCATACTTAGAGACAGCATTCGGGTACGCCCGTCAAGTGACCGATCAATTAAGCGTTGGAGCAAAAGTGAAACTTCTTTTCGGACAAGCCCATGCTGATGCTTCATTTAGCCAATTTGATTTGAATGTCAATCGGCAAATAGTGCAACTTGTAGGAGATGGCACAGCACACATCACAACGCCTTTTGACATTCCGCAAAACAGTGACGGGTCGCCTGATTTTGCAAATGCCAACAAAAAAGGATGGGGAAAAATTGTAGGATTTGGCATGGGATTCGATTTGGGAATGAATTATGCTGTTCTCGACAATTTTCACATATCAGCAGCATTAACTAATCTTGGATTTATTCATTGGTATAAAAGCAGTTATCAAGCACAAATGATAAATAGCACTTCGTTTTCAGGAATGAATGTTACACTGAATAGCAACAATACCAGTTTTAGCAAACAATTGGGAGACTCAATTAAAAGCGCTTTCACTTACGGTTCAAATGGAAATGGCTACACCACGTCGCTCGATGGTCGTTTACGATTGGGAGCCGAGTACAGCGTACTGAATGACAAAATGGCGTTCGGAATGCTGTGGCAAAATTCTTTCGGCGGCACATATCTGTATGATGAATTAACGCTTTCGGCCAATTATCGTCCGGCTTATTGGTTAAACGCATCCTTGAGCTACTCTGTACTTAATGGCAGCTTCGGCACTATTGGATTAGGATTGAATGCTATTGCCGGTCCGCTTAATTTCTTTTTGAGTAGTGACTATATTCCACTCTATTACACCAAGGACGGCTATCCATTCAAATCAAAATACATGAATTTCCAAGTTGGAATCGCTCTTACATTCGGGCACAAAAAAAAAGCTGAATTGGAAAAGTTGAAACAAATGCAACAGGAAAAACAAGACAAGAAGCAAAAAGATGAAGAACCACCTATGCCCGAAGAACAACAAATACTTGTGCAATAAGCAACAATAAAAAAGAGTAGCCAAATTGACTACTCTTCTCTTTTTGATGGGTGGCAGATGGGATTTGAACCCACGACCAATGGAACCACAATCCACTACTCTAACCAACTGAGCTACAGCCACCGTTTAATTACAGTGCAAAAGTACGATAAATATTGGTATGGAGCAAACTTTTGCACAAAAAAATCCCGTACATTCACGTCAACAATTCAATTTCAGATAGCATGCATTCATCATTTCAGATTTTACCTTCAACTCCCGAAAAGCAACTTGCTTACATTAAAAAGAATATCTATCTGCATAAAAACGGCATTGTGTCCGAAAGTATGGAAGCCAAAGGCATCCACTATGGATTGAATTATGGCGTTTCAATCCCTGATCTTAAACAAATGGCCGACACGTTTCCACACGATGCAATATTGGGGCAACTGCTTTGGAATGAAAACATACGGGAGACCAAACTTTTGGCAACGCTATTATATCCCACTGAAATGATGAATGAAGAAAAAGCAACGACTTGGTTGAAGGACATTCACAACATCGAATTAGCAGAACAAACAGCCAGAAACCTCTTCTCAAAATCACCCGACGCAGCTTCAATTGCAAACAATTGGTGCCAAGCGACAAATAGTTGGCAATGCAGTGTCGGTTTCATGACGGCAGCTTACGGCATGACCACACTGTCACTCGACATTCGTTCTATTATTGATCAACAAATCTTTATCAGTTCAAAGCATGACACTTACGAAATTTATTGGGCAATTGCACTCTATCTGAAAAAACAAGGTGCCTGTAATCCGGCTTCAGCAAATGAGGTACTTGCTCGCATCATTCCTTTCAAAGACTCTTCGCTCATGCACGAGAGATATATTTTTGAGGAAGTTTCCACAGAATTACAGTATCGTTTTGAAACATAACCAAAAGAAGCTATCTTTATCGCGCTTTTGCACGTAATAAATTTATTCACGTCACTGGTTTTTACAACAACTTCAAATCTTCATCACAATGAAAAAAAATTGGTTTTTGGGCATAACATCCCTCATGTTGCTTTTGCTTTCAGTCCATGTATCTGCACAAACATCCGCTGCAAACTACAAAATTATTCAGCGTATTTCATTACCCGGCACCGGCTTTTGGGATTATTTGTCGGTTGATGAACAGCACAACCGTCTGTTCGTTTCGCATGCAACCCAAGTCAGTGTGGTTGATCTGAAAACAAACCAACCGATTGCCGTTATTCCGAACACGCCGGGTGTGCATGGCGCCACGTTTGCATACGACCTCAACAAAGGATTTATTTCCGATGGCAGAGATTCTTCTGTTACGGTATTTAATCTCACCACCTTGAAAGAGATAGGGACAATAAAAGTTACAGGGAGAAATCCCGATGCTATTTTATATGATCCTTTTTCACATTGCGTGTTGACTTTCAACGGTGGCAGTTCCAATATCACGGTTATTGATGCCCGAAACGACAAAGTTGTTACAACCATTCCGCTATCAGGAAATCCTGAATTTGCTCAAACCGATGGCAAAGGATACATCTATGATAACATTGAATCAAAAAGCACGGTGGTAAAAATCAATGCCAAAACATGGAAAATAGAAAAGGAATGGTCCATTGCTCCGGGCGAAGGACCATCGGGATTAGCCATAGATTTGGAACATCATCGCCTGTTTTCTGTTTGTAGAAATCAAAAGATGGTTGTCTCCGACGCCATTACCGGCAAAGTAATTACAACCCTTCCTATCGGCTCACGATGCGATGGCGTTGCTTACGATCCCATTCACAAACGCATTATTTCTTCCAATGGAGAAGGAAATATCACGGTGGTTCAGGAAGAAACACCCAACACCTACCGAGTAGCAAGCACCATCCCTACCCAGATAGGCGCCCGCACCATTGCCGTTGATACCAAAACGGGGCGTTTGTATCTTTCGGTTGCCGAATTTGAACCCGGCGAAGGACGACGTCCTATGAAACCCAATACATTCCAAGTACTTGTTGTTGACCCTATTCATTAAAAGAACGACAACGAAGTAAAACGCATTTATTGATATAGCCTCAACGGAAAACACCTTTCCGCTGAGGCTTTCTTCTGCTTTGGCGGGATCGAAAATGGAGTAATTTGACGTCAAAAGACAGCCGCGGATTGGCGAGAATGAATTGTTGATGAATTTTAGGCTGCTCCCATCGGCAGGAACCAATTGTTGATGAATGTTAGGCTGCCTCAGTTTGTGAGAACGAATTGTTGGTGAATTCTGAGTCGCTCCCGTCGGGAGGAAACAATTGTTGATGAATTCCGGGTTGCTACTTGTTTGCGACAGAGAATCTACGATAAATCACCAAATCAATTTCCAACTTTAGCTTCTACCTATGTCATCAAACGAGTTTTAGCCAAACACAATCAACTTTTTGTAAAAAGATAATCGTCAATTTTAAGGGGGTATTCTACATTAAAATGATATGTTTTCATGATTAAGCCCGCAAAAAAGTAATGCATAAATAAAAAACACGTTACTTTTTGTTTGTACATAAAGAAAATTGAATACCTTTGCAGCCACGATATAAAAAGAAAAGAATAACGGTATGTTTGACACAGGACTCACTACATTTATGATTTTAGCCACCAGTTTGGTGATGCTAATGACACCCGGCCTTGCTTTTTTCTATGGTGGACTCGGATACAAAAAAAGTATCCTCAACATCATGATGCAAAGTTTCGTTTCGATGGGCGTGACCTCAGTTATATGGTTTGCATTTGGCTACTCCTTATGTTTTAGCGGTACAATGGCGCAAGGCAATGATTTCTTTGGTATTCTGGGCAATTTCGACAAAGTATTTTACAGAGGAATCACTCCTTCCACGTTGTTTTCACCCGAAAAACGATTTCCCGAGTACTTGTTCATCGCCTATCAAATGATGTTCGCCATCATTACTCCCGCCTTAATCACGGGCGCTTTCATCAATCGGGTTTCGTTCAAAGCCTACATTTATTTCTTGATTTTCTGGCAAATCTTCGTCTATTATCCTTTTGTACACATGATATGGGGCGGCGGACTATTAGCCAACTGGGGCGTATTTGATTTTGCAGGCGGGATCACGGTGCATGCTACAGCCGGATTTGCGGCATTGGCTTCCGTTTATTTTGTAGGGAAACGACATCAGAAAACCGACCCGAACAACATTCCGTTAGTGGCAATCGGGACGGCATTACTTTGGTTTGGATGGTATGGATTTAATGCGGGAAGTGAATTGGCTGTGAATGCCATC
Source organism: Paludibacter sp. (assembly GCA_027450045.1). Taxonomy (GTDB): domain Bacteria; phylum Bacteroidota; class Bacteroidia; order Bacteroidales; family Paludibacteraceae; genus Microbacter. The sequence continues at coordinate 51,419 of DAIDKM010000008.1, forward strand.
ACCGTTTCCGCATTTGTCAATACCGACATGGCCGCTTCATTTGCCGCAGTCACCTGGCTCTTTTTAGAGTGGAACACCGGAAATAAAAAACCCACTTTCATTGGTCTTATGACCGGATCAGTGGCCGGATTGGCGACTATTACTCCGGCAGCAGGTTATGTCTCTATTTCATCGGCGGCCATGATTGGTATTATTGCAGCTATCGGATGTTTTCTTGCCGTACGGTTCAAAGAACGGAAAGGGTGGGACGATGCGCTTGACGTATGGGGAATCCACGGAATGGGAGGCGTCATCGGGACCCTTTGTCTGGGACTTTTTGCTTCTTCAACCATTAATCCCGCTATTCCAAACGGGCTTTTCTTCGGTGGCAATGGCATGTTATTGTTCAAAGAAGCGGTTGCCCTCCTTCTTGCCATCAGTTATGCCTTTTTCTTTACCCTACTTATTTTTAAGGTCATCAACAAATTTATTCCTGTCAAAGTGTCGGTACTCGATCAGGAAATTGGGTTGGATATGTGTTCGCATGGGGAAACTGCCCGTCATCTATAAAAGCTATCACAACATTATCCATAAAAAAACGCCCCGAAACAATTCGAGGCGTTTTTTATGGATGGACCAAACGGTTATTTCTAAACCGGCAGATCGTTCATTTAGCTGTATTATCGCTTTGATAAGCATCATTGTGCACCGAACGTACGGAGCGTCCTGATGGATCGGCATTGTTTTTGAAACTCTCATCCCACTCCAATGCAGCGGGAGTACTGCAAGCCACCGAAGGCACTGAAGGTACCGTAGCCGCGGCAGAATCGGACGGAAAATAATCGCTGAAGATGCTTCGATAGAGATATTCTTCTTTGCTCATCGGCGGGTTGATCGGAAAACGATACTTGGCGTTTTTCAAATCCTGATCGCTCACCTTTTCTTCAGCACGTGCTTTGAGCGTGTCAATCCAGCTATACCCTACCCCATCCGAGAATTGTTCTTTTTGTCGCCAAACAACCGATTCGGGCAGATATTCTTCGAATGCTTTGCGCAAAATCCATTTCTCCATCTTACCGTTACCGGCCATTTTGTCTTTTGGATTCAGGCGCATGGCCACATCCATAAACTCTTTGTCGAGAAATGGCACACGCCCCTCAACACCCCAGGCAGCCAACGATTTATTAGCACGCAAACAGTCGTATAAATGGAGTTTATTGATTTTTCGTACCGTTTCCTCGTGAAAGGCTTGTGGGTTGGGCGCTTTATGGAAATAGAGATAACCACCGAAAATTTCGTCGGCGCCTTCGCCCGAAAGCACCATTTTTACCCCCATCGATTTAATGACACGCGCCATTAAATACATGGGCGTAGAGGCACGAACCGTCGTGACATCATACGTTTCAAGATGATAAATCACATCGCTGATAGCATCCAATCCCTCTTCAATCGTGAAATGAATCTCATGGTGAATGGAGCCGATATAATCAGCCACTTTGCGGGCAGCCACTAAGTCGGGCGAACCAACTAACCCCACAGCAAACGAATGTAGTTGCGGCCACCAAGCCTCATTCTCATTATCATTTTCAATACGTTTACCGGCATATTTCTTTGCCACAGCCGAGATGATGGACGAATCCAACCCACCGGAAAGGAGCACGCCATAAGGCACATCCGACATGAGTTGACGATGAACGGCATCTTCGAGCGCTTTACGCAACACGTCAATGTCGGAAGCATTATTTTTCACGGCGTCATATTCCATCCAGTCACGCGCGTACCACGATTTAACTTCCCCATCAGGACTATAAAGATAGGTGCCCGGAAGAAATTCTTCAATCTTATTGCAATATCCTTCAAGCGCTTTCAGCTCGGAAGCTACATAAAAATTACCCGAAGCATCCCAGCCCATGTAGAGCGGAATAATGCCAATATGATCGCGACCAACCATATAAACATCTTTTGCTTTATCGTAAAGACAAAAAGCAAAAATACCACTCAACTCTTCCATGAAATCAGGCCCTTTATCTTGATAAAGAGCTAAAATCACTTCGCAATCGGACTTTGTTAGAAACTCGTATTTCCCTTCGTAGCGCTTTCTTATTTCAAGATGGTTATAAATTTCGCCATTTACGGCTAATATCAAATTCCCGTCTTTACTGTAAAGAGGTTGTTTGCCCGATTCCACATCGACAATGGAAAGGCGTTCGTGCGACAAGATAGCTTCGTCGCTGCAATAAATCCCGGACCAATCCGGGCCGCGATGACGAATCTTTTTAGACATCTTGAGCACCTGTGGTCGCATTTCCTGCGACGGCACTTTTAAATCAAATACACCGACAAATCCACACATATTTCTTAGTTCTAATTATTTACTATCAAAAGTTCCAAACACGCAATAGATAACGATGCAAATGTAATCAAAATAGTCAATATACCATCATTATTGAATGAAAAAAAGATTTTATATTACATTTTGATCATACAATCATTGTTTTCTATTCATTTTGATAGTTGTCACTAAAATAAGATTCCTACTCTTTTCTGGTAGCAATCCATCAAAAAACATACTTTTTTCGACAATCACCCCGCTAAAAAAGCATCCTCATTCTGATTTTTGAAAACATTTTGTCGAACACCCCTCTTTGAACGAAAAAAGCCCTGCAAGAATGCAAGGCTTTGAAAAAGTAATATACAACTCGATTAGAGTTGTCTTCCAATGTTGGGATTTTCCAGGCCATACCCTTTTTTCTTGTCTTCTGCTTTCAAAAGGAAGGCAAAAACAATGGCCAACACGCCGAAACAAGCAAAAATAAGCATCGGAATCATGTAATTATACTGCGAAATCGTTTGGACATGACCATCGACTAATTTGGAGGTGGTCGAAACAATGCAATAGCGGTCGAGCACATAGCCGATCAGCAAGGGAACGCCCATCAAACCCCAGTTTTGCACCCAAAAGGTCAACGCATAAGCCGTACCCAATTTGCTATGAGGAATAATCTTGGCAACGGAAGGCCACATGGCCGAAGGAACCAACGAAAACGCAATTCCCAGTATCATAACCAACACAACTGCAATGGCAGAACTATTCAGCGCAGGAATGGCAAACATCAAATGGACAAAAACCAACAGAATAGATCCTAAAATCATGATGGAAGCCCCTTTCCCTTTTTTATCGTACAAACCGCCAAACACCGGAGTAAGGAGTAGCGCGCTAAAAGGCAACAAAGCGGGGATAACTCCCGCGAATGAATCGGCTACACCGTATTTTTCTACCACAAAATTGGTGGCAAATTTGATAAACGGGAATATGGCAGAGTAGAACAACACGCATAAAATGGTGATGTACCAAAATGCACGAATCTTGGCAATATCCAAAATATCGCGAAGTCTGAATGCCTCTTCTTCCGGCACATTGTTGGCAGCCTCTTGTTTGTCTAATTTCTTGTCAAACACATTGAACAAGATAAAAGCAAGCAAGCCAATGCAAAGCAAGAACAAAGCAACAACGATAGGAGTACTCAATTTCCCTGTCAGGTTGACTAAAGGAATCGGCGTAAACATGGCCAAGGCCGTGCCGATACGGCCGGTAGAAGTGTTTAACCCGATAGCCAGCGCCATCTCTTTGCCTCGAAACCAGCGCACCACCGCTTTATTGGCCGTGATACCGAACATTTCGCACCCGACGCCAAAAACAGCAAACCCCAATCCGGCAATGACCGCCGACATTCTTTTTGCCGAAATCAGATCGACATGTGCAATGGAAATATTGACTAACTGATTTCCGGTATGCCCCGAAATTGCCCAATACTTGATGGAAGCGCCTATCAGCATGATGATGATCGACAAAACGCCCGTGAAACGCACGCCCATTTTGTCCAGAATCATGCCGCTGAAGACCAACATCAATAAAAACACATTGAACCAGCCATATCCACTGGTAAAGAAACCATAGTCCGAGCCACTCCAGTTCAAGGTAGCCTGAAGTCGTTCCTGAAGTGGCGCCATAGCATCAGTTAAATAATAGGCACACAACATCGTAAACGATACGAGCACCAGAATAATCCATCGCATTCCTCTCGCATCGCGTAGTGTAGTCTGAATTTTTCCCATTTGTTCAGTTTTTGATTAGTAAATAATTGTGATTTGAAGTAATTGCAGTAGTTTATGACAGGTTCAACAAACTCATTTGTTACGTGCAAAAAGCACTTTTAGCAGAAGCAGCAAAATAAGCACCGAAGAAAAATACAAAGCAAATTGTCCGTAAGGCCGTTCAGGCGTATTGACAATCATAATGGAAGAGCCAACAAACACGCCTATAATCAACAGTGCAGCCGTTAATCTGTAGCCAATAAGACGCAAAACTTTCGTGATAGGATTCTTATCGTCAACATGCACCTGATGATGCACCGTACCTTCTTTCAATTTGTACAGTATTTCGTTTACACTGCCCGGCAGCGTATTGGCCAACGTCACATAATCCATCAACGTGTCATAAATGTTGGATGCGATTTTGCGGGGCGTGTAACGTTGCATCACCAATTTCTTGGCAAAAGGCATCAAAAGCGGCGTGAGCGATATCGTGGGGTCGAGCTGGCCGGCAAATTTCTGAAGCGAAGCCAATGCTTTGACCAGCATAAAAATGCCGGATGGAATCTTCAGTTGATACGTCACCACCACGTTAAGGCACTCTTGCATCACTTTCGAGAAGTCGATTTCATCAATGGTCAGATGGCGATACTGTTTGATCAACTGATCGAGGCTGAATTCCAGATCTTCCGTGCGATCGTAAAACTTCACATCGCACAAAGTGAGCAGCGCCGCAGCAATGGAACGTGCATCGTGGCGCACAAAACCCATGCTGAACTGTGCCAGAAAATTCATTTCGCGAGGACGCAACACCCCCACCATACCGAAATCGATCATACCCACTACATTCCCCGGGAGAATAAACAAGTTGCCCGGGTGCGGATCGGCATGAAAGAAGCCCTCTTCGAGAATCATCTTGAGCAATGCATTGGCGCCATTCACGGCAAGTTGGTGCATGTCGTAGCCTTCTTTTTTAAGAAGTCCGATATGATCGGGCGTAATGCCGTTGAGTTTTTCCATCACCAACAACCTGCGGGTGGTGTATTGCATAAACACCTTGGGGATGTGCACCGTTGGGTCGTCCTGGAACATGAATTCAAAACGGCGGATGTTGCCGGCTTCCTGGTTGTAATCGAGTTCGCGATGAATCTTGTCTTCAAACTCATCAATGAAACCCACCACGTTGATAGCGGCCAACTCGGGATAATTCTTCACGAATTGTTTGGCCACGTAGTGCATTAAATAGAGGTCTAACCGTATTTTCTTTTCAATATGCGGACGCTGAATCTTGATCACCACCTCTTCGCCTGTGCGCAAACGTCCCTGATAAACCTGACCGATGGAGGCAGCCGCCAGACAGTGACGGTCGAACTCCGAAAAGACATTCTCGATAACATCACCCAATTCATCTTCAATCAGTTTAATAGCGACACTGTCATCAAAGGGGAAAGCGGTCGATTGCAGCTTTTTCAACTCGATGCGGAACCGTTCGGAAATCATGTCAGGCCGATCGGCCAGTATTTGACCAAACTTGATATAGGTAGGACCAAGCTCTTCGATGGTGATGCGAACCCGTTCGGGAGTGGTGTGCACTTCCAACTGTGCCTTGGGATGATGACGCATCCGGTGGCGCATCCGGCGACGCCCTATCCGAGAGCGATAAAACCACTCGCGCAAAGCATGCTTGAGCAAAATCTTGACAATCTGCATTGCCCTGAAGAATTGCATCAAATTGGAATAGAAACGGAATATTTTCATATTTGTTTATTTTATTTTTCTACGCTAAGGATGCATGGAACTCGCTTTCAACATCATCGTCTTTGGCTTAATCCTGATTTAATGCTCGTTTTATAATCGCGACAAGTTAAAAATGAATCGTTCGATTTGCCGTAAAAACAGGACAACATGTCGATGTGCAAAGATACTATTTTTCAGTCAATGACACTCTTTGTATCCCCAAAATGCAATCAAACCGGAAGACAATATCGCCGAGCGAAATCGTCGCTAACTCTATGCAGGAAAAATATCAGGGCAAAGAACACGCGATAACCGATTAAAACAAGTAACGGCTTCGATAAAACATCCTATCGGTTTCTTTTTTCTCTACGTAATGATACTTGCCGGATGGTATCATCTCGTGTCCAATCCTTTTGCAGACAAA
>DAIDKM010000009.1 GCA_027450045.1 Paludibacter sp.
TTACCTTATTGCACCCTCTCTTTCTAAAAAATGAATTTCACCTTTTTCCTTCTCCCAAGATCCAACTTCCTTTTTCCCTTCTCCATTTGGAGAAGGTGGCCGAAGGACGGATGAGGTCATAGAGGGCAGGGGAGAGGTCAAACTATTAGAATATTGCTTTCGTGTTTCGGATAATAAATCCAGATAACCAATTCTATCGTTGGATTGGGAAGTTGATGAGACACCAATTTTGCGCAAGTTTGAGCGAAATAGTAACTTGTGCTGGAAATAGGAACAATCCCGAAAAGACGGGATGTCACTTCGTTTCCATTTGTAACTGATCCGTCCCGTTTAAGAAGCGGTATTTACGCAGTACACGCCACCGTTTTGTTGAGGCATTTATTTGCCGATGCAGAACTTTGAAAAGATGGTTCCAAGCACTTCGTCGGGAGTAATGGCGCCACCGGTGATGGTTCCTAAATAATAGATAGCTTCGCGAATGTCCTGAGAGAGAAATTCTCCCGACCGGTTTTCACGCAATCCTTCAATCACCCGCACAATGGCTGTGTGTGCTTGTTGAAGCGCTTCCTGATGGCGAAGATTCGTCACGATTACATCGTTATTCCCGATATGCGGTATCTGGGATGCTTCCACAATAAGTCTTTCTAATGCCGCGATGCCGTCGCCTCTTTTTGCTGATAGAAAAATAGATTGATCGCCCGATGGAAAAGGAAGTCCGTTGAGTTTTTCTTGTTTAGCGCCATCAATTTTATCGGCTTTATTAAGAATAAAAACCCGTTTTTTGTCAGGCGTCTTTTGCACAATCTGTTCAATAAACGAAATCAATTCCTCCCGCGAACGCGTGGCATCGAGCACGATCAAAAGGAGCGTAGCCTGACTGATTTTATGGAAAGTTCGTTCAATGCCCAAAGTTTCTATTTGATCGTGGGTGTCGCGAATACCGGCAGTATCGATGAAACGGAATTGCACGCCTTCAAGCACCAGTACTTCTTCGATGGTATCGCGCGTGGTGCCGTGAATATCCGAAACCAATGCACGCTCTTCATGCAGCAGTCGGTTCAAAAGGGTTGATTTCCCCACATTGGTTTCGCCGATAATGGCAACCGGAATTCCATTCTTAATGGCATTGCCCACTTTGAAAGAGTCGATGAGTTTTGCAATGATGGTTTCGATGTGATCGATTAAAAGGTTAAGTTGTTCGCGATCGGCAAACTCCACCTCTTCTTCGCTAAAATCGAGTTCCAGTTCAATAAGCGCCGTGAAGTTAAGCAGTTCGTTGCGCAGATCGTTCAATGCTTTTGAAAAACCTCCTTTGAGTTGTTGAATGGCCAATCTGTGTGCTGCCGCCGATTCCGAAGCGATGATATCGGCCACAGCTTCAGCTTGCGAAAGATCCATTTTGCCATCTAAATAAGCGCGTTGTGTAAATTCTCCGGGTTGTGCCATGCGGCAGCCATGATTGATCAACAAGTGCAAGATTTGTTGTTCAATGAAAGAAGATCCGTGACACGAAATCTCGACGATATCTTCTCCGGTATAGGAATTCGGTTCACGAAAAACGGAAACAAGCACTTCGTCCACAATGCTTCCGGTTTCACGATTGTAAATATCGCCAAAATTGACACTGTGCGAACGTTGTTCCTTGATGGAATGGACAGGATAACGCGGTTTGAACAGACGATCGGCAATAGCAATAGCCTCTTTGCCCGATAATCTTATGATGGCAATAGCGCCCTGCCCGGGTGCCGTTGACAGAGCACAGATAGTGTCATTGTGCATAGAAAACGTGTTTTTACTCGTTGGTTTCTGATACAACGCTGTCGTGATTCTCCGGTTTTCTGAGACGGAATGTATATAACAAACCGGAAACGCCGGCATAGAAAATGCCTATGGCACACAGTTTCACGATGATGGTTGCTATTTGTGCCGGTTGAATAATGACTAACAACCCTATGATCATAATGATGACGGGATTTACATAATGCAATGCGGAAACCGAATGATGCTGGTGCTTTAATAAGTTGATCTCCGTTGCCTGCACCAATCCAAGTCCGATTACTATAATCCCCAGAATGATTACTAACAAATTGACAAACAAGGCAGGTGAAGCAAGCAGGATGATTCCGACAATGAAAGAAATCAATGCGCTGATAATAATCGCTTGACGCGCACCATTCGTATCATTGTTTTTCAACACAGTTACAAAAGCAATCACACTGTAAAGCGCTAACAAGATACCAATAAGCATCACGGTGGCTTTTACAAAAATGTCAGGATAGAGCCACAACAATACACCAATCAAAATACTGAGAATAGCTTGCAAAAGCAGCCAATCCTTCTTCAAAAACATACGATGTAACGGCTTCATATTATGATGGGTTTAGAATGTATGATGAAATAGTTTTCTTATCTGAAATTATTTTTATCAGCATGTTAGATACGGTCTAAGACTTTTTCAACTAATTGACGAATATACGACTTATAATCGGGGAATGCATCATGTACGCGACGATTAGCGATGATGCAACATACCGTCATCGCTTTATGTCCCATCAGTTTGGATAATCCGGCAATGGCAGAACCTTCCATTTCGTAATTGGTTATTTTGAAATTATCGTAACGAAAGGATTCCAATTTGTCGTTCAAAGCAGGATGCGCTAACGCTAAACGCAATTCACGTCCCTGAGGTCCATAGAATCCGTTAGCTGAAATGGTTACGCCACGTATCATCTCGTTTTGACCGATGCGTTCCAACAATTCAGCATCATTATCAATGACATAAGGTGCACACCATTGATGATGCCAATCGACTTGTTCGGTAAAGGCTTTTTCGAAAGCAAGATCACACACGGAATCGCGGTTTGCATAGAAATTCAATACGCCATCGAAGCCAATTGATTTTTCGGACATAACAAATGTACCCGGCTTAATATCAGGTTGTACGGATCCTGATGTCCCGATGCGAACCAACGTAAGTTGACGTAACGTGGAACGTTCAGTTCGGGTTGTTAAGTCGATGTTAGCCAGAGCATCGAGTTCATTGACGACGATGTCAATATTATCGGTTCCGATTCCGGTTCCCACAACCGTCAATCGTTTCCCTTTGTATGTGCCGGTAGTAGTATGAAATTCGCGATTAGCCACGGTGCACTCTGTTTCATCAAAATAAGACGCAATCATTTCAACACGGTCAGGATCGCCGACTAAGATGACTTTATCAGCTAACTGTTCAGGTTTAAGGTGCAAGTGAAAAATAGAGCCATCGCTGTTGATGAGAAGCTCGGAAGGTGGAAATGTTTTCATACGATTATTTTTACTTTTTACATTAAGGACGTGTGGAACTCGCAAACTCGTTTCATTCTCTCGGATTTAATCGTGATTTAATGCTCGTTTCATCGTTTGATTATGTCAGAGACAATCAATTGAATATAAGCAATTGACATATCGTTTTTTTTGAGGATTGCAAATGTACAATATTGTTTCCAAAATTGTCCCACGATGGTCGGAAAACAGCTATTTTTTCAGCCAAAGCGCATCCACTGCTTTTCTCACAAAAGGGAAACGGGCATAATCGCGATGAACGATGGAGTTATTGTGCACAATAATATCCAAATCGATGGGAACAATGCCGGCTGCTTTCATTTCGGGGGTTCGTCCTGCCTGTTGTTCCATCTGTTTGAGCAATGTTGTCAATGCTTCAAGCGAAAGCGCTGTCACAATGCGTGCTGCTCCATTGTAAAACGGGGTTTTATAATGATCGCCGATGGCTTTGGTGGATACGAAATCAGAAAAAACAGCTTCCGGAAAGGTTTGTTGCAGCACATTTCTGACGGCTTCGATTTGGCGGAGCGGTTCTTGATTGGTGCTGATGGCAATGATAAATTCATTTGATTCCATAAATTTAATGCCTTTGTGAGAAACCCGTTATTTTGTTGCTTGCAGATTTGATTTCGCTTTGATGGTGTTGGTTTTGATATTGGGTAAAAAGATGGCAACCATGCCTAACAAGGGTAGAAAGCTGCAAATTTCGTAAACAGCATTGATTCCCCAGCCATCAGCTACATTTCCCAAAACCGCTGCGCCTAATCCGCCCATACCAAATGAAAAGCCGTAAAATAGCCCTGAGATCATACCGAACTTACCCGGAATTAACTCTTGCGCAAAAACCAGAATGGCAGGGAAAGCAGAAGCTAAGATTAATCCGATAAGTACAGTCAGAACGCCTGTCCAGAGAAGACTGTTCACATGGGGAAGCATCAACGTGAAAGGTGCAACCCCTACAATAGAAAACCAGATGATGCGTTTTCGTCCGATACGATCGCCTAATGGGCCGCCAATAAGTGTTCCAATAGCAAAAGCAGCTAAAAACAAAAAAAGCATATATTGTGCTTCTTGTGTGGATATGTGGAACTTATGAATCAGATAAAACATGTAAAACGTGTTCAAACTACTCAAATAGAAGTTTTTGGAAAATACCAATATCAACAAAAGAATGACCGTCCAAACGATCTTTCGATGGGAATAATGGGCATCTTTGGGATGCTCCTGTTGGGCTTTCTGAAAGTGAGAAATACGACCGCGATACCAAAAGCTCACTTGAAGCAACACAATCATGGCTAAAAAAGCTAACGGAGAGAACCAACTCAAACTGCTTTGATGATGCGGGATAACAATCCATGCTGCTAAAAGAGGTCCCATGGCAGCGCCGGAGTTACCACCAACCTGAAAGATGGATTGCGCCAGTCCAAAATGACCACCCGAAGCAATTCGAGCTACACGTGCAGCTTCAGGATGGAAAATGGAAGATCCCATACCTACAATCATTGCTGCCAATAAAAGGAAGGGATAACTCGGCGCCCACGCCAATAATAAAATGCCGGTTAACGTACATGCCATGCCAAAAACCAAAGAAAAGGGTTTGGGATGTTTATCCGTGTAAATGCCTACAATAGGTTGGAGAAGAGAAGCGGTAAGTTGATAAGATAGGGTAATAAGCCCGACCTGTGCAAAACTAAGATCAAAATTGCTTTTCAACATGGGATATACAGCCAATATCAACGACTGCATCATGTCATTCAAAAAATGAGAAAAACTGGTAGAAATCAGAATGTTGTATGTTGGCTTGACAATTGTATTCGTCGCTTTGCTCATAATGTGGATTTAAAAATAACGCTTCTTTTTTGCGGGCGCAAAGTTACTATGTTTTTTCAAAAGTGAAAGGTTCACACTGAAGCGGGAATTTCACTAAAAAAACAGATTATTACTCGTTTGTTGTTTGAGATTGAGTAGATAATGAATCATTTGAGATAAACACAACATAGCGTTCGCTCACAGCCTTTGGTCGTGTAGCAAAATTCAAAAATGTTTTATTCAACTGAGTGATATGAAAATGATTCCATGAGTCGAGAACGGTACACGTGTAACCTCGCTGTTGCAACTTAATTATAAAAGCGGTGTCAGTATAGCACAGCATAGGGCTTGCGATGGGTTGTTCATTTAGGTTTGGAATAGAATCATGCAACGAAGTGACAGGGGCTTTCGTGTAAAATTCCAACAAAGACTCCTTTTGATTCGTGTAAACGGGATAGTTCTCGATATTGTTATTGATAAAGGAAGCTGCTTGAGCTCCTGATTGATAGTTCATCAGGCTTGGATAGAAAACCAAATTCATAAACAGCATGAAAAACATGGTCGCAATAATCGATTGATAAATAAGCTGATAAATTCTATTGTTTTCAAACGCAAAAAAATAAGCCATCACACAAGCAATGATCAGGAACAAAATAATAGTCAGCCACCACGCCTCGGGACGAAAGAAAATCGTCAAAAGAATAATGACAATAAAATAGAGAGCGATGTATGTCGTTTGGATAATGGTGAAAAATGTGGCAAAACGTTTGTTATGAAGATTGTTGATAATGAATGCCGCGACTATAATTGCCAGAAAAGGCATTAAAATATTGGTATAGTGAGGCAATTGAAACTTAGAGACAGAAAAAATGAAAAACATAACCGAGAAACCCAGTAGCGTTACATACTCGCGTAACGGTTGTTTTTTCCACATCGACCAAAAAGATTTTCCGAGTCCGGCATAAGCAAGGATTGCCCACGGGGCAAATGCCCACAAAAGGGTATGAAAGAAAAAGAAGATATCTCCTTTACCTTTGATGGGGCCTGTGTCAAAAAAACGACCAAACTGACTGTCCCACAGAAAAAATTTGATACCTGAAACGTGTGTATGACCAAAAACAACTTTCTCGGGATGCAAATCAAATTGAGTGTAAAGGGCATATAATTCAGGCGTAATAAAGAGCAATGTCAATGCAAAAACAACAAGCCAACGAAAGGATAGAAGTTGTTTGTATGATTTGGTGAGCCATAAATGGCCAAAGACAGCAGAATAGAGAATAATGAGCACAAATATTCCTTTAGTCATAATAGCAGCGGCACTCAGTAAAGCACCCAGTAAAAGATGCTTAATCGTGAATTTCTCACTGAGTCGGAAAAGATGATAGACACTTCCAATTACGAAAGCGACTAACATGGCTTCGGCACGCGTATCATTATTAGAAACTATAATGTGAACAGAGGAAGCAAGCAGTAAAACCGACAAAAGGGCAATCTGTTTGTTATAAAACCTTTTGGCCAATAGGTATGTGTATAAAAGTGCAAGAAAAGAGATCAATACCGAAGGTAGTTTATAAGCAAACCCACTGATGCCTAAAAGGTGCATGGAGGCAGCGCAAATCCAAAAAGGGAGATGAGGCTTGTCCAACCAGTCTTTGCCATTGACATACATGCCCCAATAATTATGGGAGGTAACCATGGTTTTTGAAATCAACGCATAAAGAGCTGAGTCGCCGGTAAATATTTCGTCAAAAAGCCCCGTCATATTGACCGCGAGAAGTGCAAAGAGGAAAAAGAGAAACGTCTTTGTTTTCATACGTTTATTTTATTTTTTAACGCTAAGATTGTATGGAATCGCGTTCTATATTTTCATTAACCTTGACGAATGCCCGAATAGATGCTTGTTTCACAAAAGTGCGGTGATGCTTTTTCGTGCATTCAATGAAGTGCAAAGTTAAGATAATCCTCTTATTTAGCCACATCCTTTATGCCGTTTTGTATTTTCAGAATCCTTTTCGATCAAACCTTCTTAAACGAAGCAGTATCGGCTTTCAGGTAACGATTTCGCATCCCCGTTCCTATTGCACAGGTTCATGATAAATCGTAACTTTGCATCTTAAACGAAAAATTGGGAGAACGCTTCATTTTAATTGTATTATCTGTAACTTATTATCCGTATGTTTGAAAATCTCAGCGATAGACTCGAACGGTCATTTAAAATCTTAAAAGGACAAGGCACCATCACCGAAATTAACGTGGCCGAAACGTTGAAAGAAATTCGGAAAGCGTTGATTGATGCCGACGTTAACTATAAAGTGGCAAAAACATTTACCGATGAGGTAAAGAAAAAAGCGCTGGGACAAAACGTGCTTACTTCCTTGCAGCCTGGTCAGTTAATGGTAAAAATCGTACATGACGAATTGGCTGAGTTGATGGGCGGATCGAGTGTCGATGTGAATCTGAAAGGTTCGCCGGCAGTCATTTTAATGTCCGGTTTACAAGGATCAGGAAAAACTACTTTTTCAGGGAAGCTTGCCAATCTATTGAAATCAAAGCGTGGGAAGAATCCTTTGTTGGTTGCGTGCGATGTGTATCGTCCGGCGGCTATCGAACAATTAAAAATCATTGGTAGTCAAGTCAATGTTCCTGTGTATTCGGAAGAAGGGAATTTGAATGCCGTGCAAATTGCCCAGAATGCGGTGAAATTTGCCAAGCAAAACAATCACGATTTGGTGATTATTGATACGGCAGGCCGTTTAGCCATCGACGAGCAAATGATGAAGGAAATTGCCAACATCAAAGCTGCTGTTAACCCTCAGGAAACCCTGTTTGTGGTTGATTCCATGACTGGTCAGGATGCTGTAAACACTGCGAAAGAATTCAACGACCGGCTTAATTTTGATGGAGTCATTCTTACCAAATTAGATGGTGATACACGAGGTGGAGCAGCGCTATCGATTCGTTCTGTTGTTACCAAACCGATCAAGTTTGTTGGTACGGGCGAAAAGATGGATGCTTTGGATACTTTCTACCCCGAACGTATGGCCGATCGTATTTTGGGAATGGGCGATATCGTTTCATTTGTGGAGCGCGCTCAAGAAATGTATGATGAAGAAGAGAGCCGTCGTCTAAGCAAGAAATTGGCAAAGAACCAGTTCGATTTCAATGACTTCCTAAGCCAACTGCAACAAATAAAAAAAATGGGGAATCTCAAAGACATTGCGTCAATGATTCCAGGTGTTGGCAAGGCGCTGAAAGATGTTGATTTAGATGAAAGCGTGTTTAAAACGACAGAAGCTATTATCCATTCTATGACACCATTCGAACGGGAAAGACCTGATATTATGACAGGGACACGTCGGCAGCGAATTGCAAACGGCAGTGGAACTTCCATTCAAGAGGTAAATCGTTTGTTGAAGCAATTTGACGATATGCGGAAAATGATGAAAATGGTTTCGCAAAATAAAGTACCCGGTCGAAAAAAATAACTTTCTTAGGCGCTTCTCATGATGCGCCGATGGGTTAGATTTTTTAGTGCCTTGAATGTGCCAATACGCTGATATATTATTGTTTCAAACCGATGATGATTAGCATATTGGCACTTTTTTCTTTGAAAAGAATAACAAGAAACGAGTACGAATAGCTATTCAGGTTGTTGAAACTGTTTGTGAGTTCTTTGTGACCAAAATGCAAGCGATAAACAAGTTTACATGAAAAATATCAATATCAAGAAGTTGTATTTTAAAGATACCTCGTTTGCTGATTTGATGAACAAACGTATTTTCAATGTTCTTCTTATTGCAAGCGCTTACGATGCCTTTATTCTGGAGGAAGATGGTCGTGTGGATGAACAAATATTCAATGAGTATGTATCGCTCAATCTCCGCTATCCGCCTCGAATCACGTTGGTTAATACAGAAGAAGAGGCATTCCGTTTATTGAATGAACGCACATTTGAATTGGTGATTTCGATGCCTTCGGGCGAACATAGCGATACATTCGACAGCGCTAAACGAATTAAACTTCTGTGTCCGCAAATTCCCATCGTGGTACTCACTCCTTTCTCACATGGTGTTTCGCGGCGGTTTGCCCATGAAGACCTGAGCGCTATTGATTATGTATTCAGCTGGTTAGGGAATGCTGATTTATTGTTGGCAATCATTAAACTCATTGAGGATCGGATGAATTTGGAAGCTGACGTCAAATCGGTTGGCGTGCAAGTAATTCTTTTTGTCGAGGATTCCATTCGCTTTTATTCTTCCATGCTGCCTTTGATTTACAAACTGGTTTTCAAACAATCGCGGTCATTTATGACTGAGGCGCTCAATGAACATGAACAGATGTTGCGCATGCGCGGTCGTCCGAAAATTGTATTAGCTCGTTCGTATGAAGAGGCCATGCAACTTTATCGACAGTATAAAAATCATTTGTTAGGTGTCATCACCGATGTAAGCTTTAATCGATCCGGGGTAAAGAATCAATATGCCGGCATCAGTTTGTGTGAGGATATTCGTTTGGAAGATCCTCATATTCCGATTATCATGCAATCGTCAGGAGCTGATAATGCTGAATATGCAGAACAATTCGGAGCTGTCTTTTTGAACAAAGGGTCAAAGACGTTACACAAAGAACTGGAAGATGCTGTCATTGACAGCTTTGGTTTTGGAGATTTCGTATTTAAAAATCCCCAAACAGGAGAAGAAGTAAAGCGTATCACGATGTTGAAAGAATTGCAGGAGTCGATTTTTACGGTTCCCGATGACTCTCTCTTCTATCATGTTTCCCATAACCATATCTCCCGATGGCTCTACTCGCGTGCCATGTTCCCATTAGCAGAGTTTCTAAAACGCATCTCGCTTGAACCCGGCGACAATTTACAAGATGTGCGTCAAATTATTTTCGATGCTATTGTGGATTATCGTCGCATTAAAAACAAAGGCGTAGTGGCTTTGTTTGAACGTGGCCGTTTTGACGAATATTCTAAGTTTGCCCGCATTGGTGAAGGTTCGATGGGTGGAAAGGGCAGGGGTTTGGCGTTCCTGGATGCCATGGTGAAGCGCACTATCGAAGATGACGATTTTCCTACAGTTTCCATTACCGTACCACGAACGGTGGTGCTTTGCACGGATGTTTTTTCTGCCTTTATGGAACAAAATAACTTGTATGATATTGCATTACAAGATATTCCCGATGAAGAAATTTTAAGTTCTTTTCTTCACGCAACGCTTCCAAATGAAATAATGGAAGATATCCAAGCTTTTCTCTCTTCCATTTCAGGGCCGATAGCCATTCGTTCTTCCAGTTTATTAGAAGATTCACACTACCAACCGTTTGCCGGAATTTATGCTACCTACATGGTACCTCATTCCGTTGAAAATCGTTCATTAACTCTTCTGGCTGTGAGAGATGCCATAAAAGCTGTTTATGCTTCGGTGTTTTATCGCGACAGCAAAGCGTACTTAAAATCAACACGGAATGTGATTGATGAGGAAAAGATGGCAATCGTCATGCAAGAAGTTTGCGGAACAGGATATGGAACACGGTTTTATCCATCATTTTCAGGTGTGGCTCGTTCGCTTAATTTTTATCCCATTGGACATGAAAGGACTGAAGAAGGCATTGCTCATGTGGCGCTTGGATTAGGAAAATATATTGTTGATGGGGGCATGAATTTGCGATTTTCGCCGGCACATCCTAAAAGTATTTTGCAAACAAGCACACTGCAAATGGCCTTGCACGAAACGCAAACCTTTTTTTATGCACTCGATTTGAAACAATCTGCTTTTACGCCTCAAGTTGATGATGGGTTTAATCTTTTGAAACTAACCGTGAAAAATGCAGAGGAAGATGGATCGTTATTGTTCTTAGCCTCAACGTACGATCCACAATCGGAAACGCTGTATGACGGCGTTTACCCAGGTGGGCGTAAAATTATTACATTTGCCAATATTCTACAGCATGATGCTTTCCCGTTAGCAACTATTTTACAGCGCATTCTCGTAACCGGTCAACGCGAAATGGGACGGGCTGTTGAGATTGAGTTTGCGGTTAATCTGCGACCACCAAAGCCGACTTTTTATTTGTTGCAAATTCGTCCGATTGTAGATGCTACCGAATGGCTCGAAGAAGATATTTCGAAAGTTACAAACGAAGAAACGTTGGTTAATTGTTATAAAGCCCTCGGTCAGGGCATTATGAATGACGTTCATGATATTGTTTATGTAAAGCCTCAATCCTTTGACGCTGCAAACAACCCATTGCTCGTGAGTGAAATTGATGAAATCAATCGATCTCTTCTATCGGAAGAAAAAGGATATGTGCTGGTTGGGCCTGGCCGGTGGGGATCGAATGATCCATGGTTAGGGATTCCAGTCAAATGGCCTCACATTTCGGCAGCAAGGGTTATTGTGGAATCAGGATTAAATCATTACCGTGTCGACCCGAGTCAAGGAACCCATTTCTTTCAAAATCTTACTTCTTTTGGGGTTGGATATTTCACCGTCAATCCGTACCTGAATGACGGCTTTGTTGATTTTGATTTTTTAGACCAACAACCGGCTATTCATGAAACTCAGTTTATCCGGCATGTGCGTTTCAATTGTCCTATCGTAATCAAAATGGATGGACGTAAAAATCGGGGAGTCGTGTTACATTCTGAATGCACACAACAAATCAAACTTAAAAATCAATAAGTTGCAGCGCTTTGTTTTCTTGTTCAGTCATGATAGCTTGTTCTTCTTCAGACTGATCGTCAATGCCGCATAGGTGTAGAATGCCGTGAATGATGACGCGGTAAAGTTCTTGTTGAAACGGAACGTTATATTCCTTCGCGTTGGAAGCTACTGTTTCGAGGCTGATGAAAATATCGCCGTGAATTGTCGTTTCATCAGAAGAGTCAAATGTAATGATGTCGGTATAATAGTCGTGTTGCAAATATTGACGATTGATGGAAAGAATTTTCTCGTCGTCACAAAAAAGATACGAAACATCCCCGATTTTCTTGTGATGATTGGTTGTAACTTGTTTTATCCATGCCGATACACGACGTTTTGCAAAAGCAGGAACTGACAATCCTTCGGAAAGATATTGAATCATGTTAAAGTGGAAGATAAATGGCTTTCTTGGTTGCGAAAAAAGGTTCAGTAAAATAATCGGATAAGGAATATATGGCCGCTTTGTTCTTAAAAGGAGCAATTTCCGAGCCGACTTCTCCGCCTTTTAAGCTTATAAGTCCGTTGGGAAGTGCGTTGTGTTGTTGCGGAGCAATATTTTTCCGAACAATCCGCACTAATTCCGACAAAGGCATGACAGCCCGACTAACCACAAAATCAAATTTTTCCTTTTCTTCTTCTCCTCGTTCATGCTTCAATACAATGTTTTTCAATTCAATAGCATCGGATATTTCCGTGGCGACACGAATTTTCTTGCCAATAGAATCGATCAGGCAGAATTGGACATCGGGTAGCAAAATGGCTAATGGAATGCCCGGGAATCCGCCACCCGTACCAAGATCGAGGATCTTAGTGCCTTGTTTGAAATGAAGTACTTTATCAATTGCCAACGAATGAAGGATGTGGCGTTCATACAGGTTTTCAATGTCTTTGCGTGAAATGACATTGATTTTGCTGTTCCAATCGGTATATAAATCGCCTAATGCGGCAAATTGCTCTTCCTGACGACTTGACAGCGATGGGAAATAGTGGCGTAGTTGTTCAATCATACATCATCAGATCAAGCTGCAAATGTACACATAAATTTGTACCTTTGCGCTGATGTATTCTATTTCTGTTAACATTTCAGAATAGGTTGTACGTCCATTATTTTTGAACCGTATTTTTAGCAATATATCAGGATGAATCCACTTCTTTTTATCGATCGCGACGGTACTGTACTTGTTGAACCACCCGTAACCTTTCAAATAGATCGGTTGGAGTTGCTTGAGTTCTATCCGAAAGTAATCAGCAACTTGCATTTGATTGTTTCAAAAAGTGATTACCGGTTGATTATGGTTAGCAATCAAGACGGGTTGGGAACGGCTGCTTATCCACAAAAAGATTTCGATGTAGTGCAACAAAAGATGCTCCAATGTTTGACAAATGAAGGAATTCATTTTGATGCCATTCACATTGATCCTTCGCTGCCTGAAGAGAACTCACCTAACCGGAAACCACGCATTGGAATGTTGAATGATTATTTGACAGGCGATTATGATATTGCCCATTCGTTTGTAATCGGTGATAGAATCACGGATGTAGAAATGGCGCGAAACATCGGCTGCAAAGCGATATTGTTGCAAGATGCAGAAAGCGCTTTTCCTTCGTTGAAAGAGAATCACTTAGAAGATGTTTGCGTTTTGTGTACGACGAATTGGGATGAGATTGCCTCTGTTTTACTGGCAGGACAACGCATTGCCGAAGTTGTTCGCAAAACAAATGAAACGGATATTTATATTCGCCTCAATCTGGATGGTTCAGGGAAATCAGAAATTTCTACCGGATTGGGATTCTTTGATCACATGTTGTCACAAATCGGAAAACATGCAGGCGTGGATCTAACGATAAACGTGAAAGGAGATTTAGAAGTAGATGAACATCATACGATTGAAGATACTGCGTTAGCTTTGGGTGAAGCTTTTCTTAAATCTTTAGGCGATAAACGAGGAGTAGAGCGTTATGGATATTGCCTGCCGATGGACGATTCATTGTGTCAGGTGGCTATTGACTTTGGTGGCCGGCCATGGTTGGTTTGGAAAGCAGAGTTTAAACGTGAGAAGATTGGCGAGATGCCTACCGAAATGTTTTTTCATTTTTTCAAATCGCTTAGTGATGCGGCTAAAATGAATTTGAACATTCAGGCAGAAGGTGACAACGAACACCATAAAATTGAGGGAATTTTTAAAGCTTTTGCCCGTGCTGTTCGTATGGCTATTCGTCGTGATATTTTTAGTCATGAACTTCCTTCTACAAAAGGGACATTGTAAATAATCTATTCTTTATTAATGAGTTGTATGAATCCGTGGGTTGAGAAATTGTTTCGTGTCACGAAGCGTTATTATTACATGAGTTATCTGATCGGGTTGTTGACGGCTCTGATTGGTTTTTGGTTATCCCGCTCATTGTATTTCAACCGGATGGATCCAACACTCATCGGATTGCAGTCGTTTGACATACTTTTTCTTTTAGGGAGTTTGCCTGGCATTTTGTGGTTATTTCATCGAAAAACCAAAGAGTTGCAGAATATATCATCGCTGGAAGAACGTTCTCAACGTTATGTTCAATGGGCGTTGATACGATTTATTGTTGTTGATATAAATTTGGTAATCAATATATTATTATTTTTCTTACTGCGTGATTTTTCCTATTTGTTGTGTTCGGCTATTGTGTTGGTGATGCTGGTGCTTTGCCGTCCGGTAGCCTTAAAGTTGGAAGAAGAAATAGGGTTAAAAAAAGAAAGCGAATCTTCTCCATTGCCAATGGAAGAGACAAGTCAAGAGGAATAATCCCGCAAGCTTATTTGTAAACAAACAGAACGTAAAATATTGACATATATGACGATAGCAGTAGATTTTGATGGAACGATTGTAGAACATGCTTACCCCAAAATAGGAAAAGAAATTCCTTTTGCCATAGATGTATTAAAACGCTTGCAGCAAGAAGAATATCATCAATTGGTCTTGTGGACGGTGCGTGAAGGTTCTTTATTGGATGAAGCCGTAGCATTTTGTCGTACGCGTGGCCTTGAATTTTATGCAGTCAATAGCAATCATCCTGAAGAATCACAAAGGGATGGAACATCACCGCGCAAATTAGTGGCGGATTTGTTTATTGATGATCGGAATTTGGGTGGTTTGCCTGACTGGGGGGTAATTTATCGCATGATAAAGTATGGCGAAACTAAGGAAGAGGCTTCTGACAGCGCTACCAGCGAGTACAAGAAAAAACAAAAGCGCAATCTTTTGATACGCATCGGGGAAATATTGGAAAAATAGTATATGTGCTTATTTTATAGCACTTTGAACAAATAGATAATTTGTTTTGTTCTTTTGAATGAATCCATATTGCATGAAGAAGACAGCGCTATCCTTGTTGTTTACTATGCTTTGTTTCTCATTAATAGCGCAACATACGATGCGTCTTTTTGGGTATGTTACAGATATGGATCATCGACCTATCGAATTGGCAACTGTTTATTTACAAGGTACTTCAGTGTCCACATCAACCACATCAAAAGGTTTTTACGAACTCACATTTTTGGCAAAAGATACGGCCAAATTGATTGTGACTTGCGTCGGTTATCAACCTGTTACCAAGAAAATTCCCGTTGGCATATCCGTAGCACAACTCAATGTAATGCTGGGTTCATCGATTCATCAATTGAAAGATGTGGAGGTGCGCGCTCATCGGATTCAAACAACAACATTTGAACCCTTGGATGCAAAGCAGGTACGATTATTGCCTGATGCTTCTGGCGGCAATATTGAATCGTTGATTTCAACGTTGCCGGGTGTACATTCCAACAATGAATTAAGCTCTCAATACTCGGTGAGAGGAGGAAGTTACGACGAGAACAGCGTCTATGTAAATGGAATTGAGGTGTATCGTCCACTCCTGATTCGCTCCGGACAGCAAGAAGGTTTGAGTTTCATTAATCCAGATATGGTAGATCAGGTTGAATTTTCAGCTGGTGGTTTTGCGCCAAAATATGGAGATAAAATGTCTTCCGCTTTATCGATAACTTATAAACATCCAACTGCTTTTGAAGGTTCGGTTTCGGCAAGTCTTTTGGGAGCAACGGCTTATGTAGGTTCTTCAAGCAAAAAATTCACACAATTGCAAGGTATTCGTTACAAAACCAACGCCTATTTGTTGGGTACGTTGCCAACCAAAGGACAGTATAATCCTGCTTTTTTCGATTACCAAACTTACGAAACCTATCAACTTTCTCCAAAAGTGGGTTTGTCGTTTTTAGGTAATCTATCGCAAAATAAGTACCAGTTTTCCCCCCAAGAACAACAAACATCGTTTGGAACGCTTCAAATGCCGCTTCAGTTGCATGCTTATTTTAACGGGCAGGAAAAAGATCTTTTCACGACCTCATTTGGAGCATTTACGTTTTCCTATAAACCTATCCATGACCTGACCCTGAATTTTGTTGCTTCGGCTTTTAATACCAACGAGTCTGAGACGTACGACATTGTTGGTCAATATTGGCTTTATGCGTTGGCGGCTGATGGTACAGGAAAAGCTACTCCGGAATCGACATTGGGCATTGGAACTTATAATCAACATGCCAGAGATTATTTAAATGCTACAGTTGCAAATGTGAGTCATACTGGAACGTATAAAATTGATCATCATTTGCTGGAATGGAGCTTTGGGGTTCAGCGTGAAGCCGTTACCAATCAGATGAAGGAGTGGGAATACCGCGATTCAGCGGGATATTCATTGCCTTACAATCCATCGTATATTCAACTTTACTCCAACTTAGCTGCAAATTTATCGCTTTATTCCACTCGCTTTATTGGCTATCTCCAAGACACTTACAAATACCGAAACAATGCAGGACTATGGGTTTTTACCGGCGGGTTTCGCTCCAATTATTGGACATATAACCGGGAATGGTTAATAAGCCCAAGATTAGCCATTGCTTTCGCCCCACAATCGAGTAATTTTGTATTCAGGTTTGCTACCGGCGTCTATTATCAAGCTCCTTTTTTTAAAGATGTGCGCGATACATTTACGGTAAATGGAAACACGATGGCACAACTGAATCGGCATATCAAAGCCCAGCGTTCGCTCCAATTTGTGTTGGGAGGCGATTATCACTTTATGCAATGGGATCGTCCGTTTAAGTTTACGGCTGAAATGTATTATAAACCGGAAGATCGGGTAATCCCGTATGTTGTTGACAATGTAAATGTTACTTATTTTGGTGGAAATACGGCAAAAGCTTATGCTGCGGGATTAGATATGAAACTGTTTGGCGAATTTGTTCCGGGCACCGATTCGTGGATTAGCTTGTCGTTGATGCAATCGCAGGAAAAGTTATTGAAAGGAGTTGATAATAACGGGACTCCGATTTACACAAACTACATTGCACGACCCAATGATCAACGGTATAGTGTTTCCATGTTCTTTCAGGATTTTGTTCCCAGCTATCCGCGGATTAAAGTCAATTTAAAATTGATTTGGGCGGATGGATTGCCGGTATCTCCTCCGCACAATCCTTATGTGGCTCCGTTTCGTACGCCTCCTTACCAGCGTGTTGACATTGGAGCGGCTTTTGCATTGATTGACAAAGATCATCGTCCGAGTGCTGAGATTTGGCGTTTTGTAAAAGCTGCTTGGATTAATGTGGATGTCTTTAATTTGCTCGATATTTACAATGTGAACTCCTTCTTTTGGGTAACCGATATTTATAATCGGCAATATCCTATTCCTAATTATCTGACAGGTAGGTTATTGAATGTCAAATTTTCAGTTGACTTTTAATGGATAATTCTAAAATAATCAATTGTTTAATTCATTGAACCATGACAGATGTATTGAAAAATCGAACTACAATTCGAAAATATACCGATCAACCCATTGCAGCCGAGTTGCTGAATGAGTTGTTCGAAGTGGCTTGCAGAGCTGCTAATACTGGCAATATGCAGGTTTATAGCTTGGTGGTATCGCAATCCGCTACTATCAAACAGGCTTTGGCCCCGGCACATTTCAATCAGCCTATGGTGACACAAGCGCCGATTGTCATCACGTTTTGTGCTGATTTTAATCGTTTTAACCAGTGGTGTGTGCAGCGGGATGCAAAACCGGGTTATGATAATTTTCTTTCATTTATGACGGCTGCTATTGATACACTGTTGGTTGCCGAGCATTTTTGTGTGGCTGCCGAGAGTAAAGGATTAGGCACATGCTATTTGGGTACAACCATTTACAATGCACAGCAAATTATCGATGTGATACATTTGCCGAAATATGTAGTACCTATGATTACGCTGACTGTTGGTTATCCGGCTGAAACACCCAGGCAAGTTGACCGGTTGCCATTGGAAGGTGTCGTTCACTACGAGACATATCAAGAATATACACCCGAAGATATTGATCGGATTTATGAGTACAAAGAAAGTCTGCCCGAAAGTAAGCAATTTGTGCTTGAAAACAATAAAACAAGCCTTGCGCAGGTTTTTACGGACGTTCGCTATACGAAAGAGGCTAATGAAACGTTTTCTTCTATGTTCCTGGATGTATTGAAAAAACAAGGATTTTTCTGTCAAAATAACGCTAAACAATGAATTATGAATCACAAATTAAAAGCGCTTGTTCTTTGTCTCCTCGTTGCTTTACCATCATTGATGTCAGGGCAAACGTTTAATTATGAGGTGGATTTCAGCCATTTTCTGGATAACAGGGAATATACAAGTAATTATGAAATTTCGCAAACAATGCTTGGCGCCAGACTAAATACTATGGCCGGCGCCCGGCTCGATTCTACTCAGGGATTTATGGGTGGTGTAAATTATCTGTACGAATATGGTGATCGGATTAATGGGAATACGCCTACTGTCGATTTGTTCTATTATTATCAAAAGCCTACGTTTACTTTTCTCTTAGGATCTTTTCCGCGTCGTGGGTTGTTGCATTATCCATTGGCGTTACTTTCTGATACGCTGGATAATTATCGCCCGAATATTCAGGGTGCTTATTTAGAAAAAAGAGGAGATTGGGGGTACGAAAATTTCTGGATTGACTGGACAAGTCGACAACGCGCTACTGTACGCGAAACTTTTTTGGCCGGGTTATCCGGTGAATTGAAATATCATCTCTTATTTCTTGATCATTATTTCTACATGTATCACAGAGCATTATATGGCAGTAACGTGCCCGGAGACGCTATTCGGGATAATGGAGCGTATGGATTGTTAGCCGGAGTGAATTTGACGCCTTTGACAAATTGGTATCTGCTTTCGTTTCGTGTGGGCAGTTTGGGCAGCTACAATCGGCAAAGACCTATGAAGGATATTGATTTTCATTTTGGCTTCTTCTCTCAAATCCATGCCTATTATCGAAAATTTGGCATTGACGCATCGTATTATCGTGGTCAATCACTCAATGTAGCCTATGGAGATGCCATGTATCTATCAGGTAATTATGGTCGGATAGACTTTGCTTATCTGCCCATCAATAACCGTTTTATTACTACGCGTGTGGCTGTTTGTTTACACGATGTGGATAAAAAATGGCAAAACTCTGAAATGTTGAGTTTGATTTTTCATGTTGGGCAAAGCTTCAAAAGTTACCATAATTGGCCAATGCCATAGATTGACGCTGCTTCTTTCAACTATAAATGATGAAACGAACTCTATTCTAGCATGATGGTATTAGAATGTTATCAATATTCCTAATTTAACGTTAGATTGATGATATTTAACGAGAAAAATTTGCTTTTCGATAAATGCTGGCTTACTTTTGCAATGTGATTTTTTCATAGTATTAGATTTTAAGGTTAACAGAGATTGGGTAGTCGTGAGACTGCCCTTTTTTCGTTTTTGGATGGTTCTCTTCATGATTCTCTTCTATACTGCCTTTCGAAACAATCCATTTTAATTGCATCATTTCTCAATGCATTGATTGATTGTTTGTACTTTTGTGCATATTCTCATTTTACTCTCATTTTTTAGTTGACAATTGTTTTAAGCTAAATGCGTTTGTATGGCAAAAAAGAAATTTTATGTGGTGTGGAAAGGTCGCGAAACCGGTATTTTTGATAGTTGGGAAAACTGTAAGAAAAACGTGATCCAATTTGAAGGCGCTCAATATAAGGCATTTCCTACAGAGGAAGAGGCAAAAGCCGCTTTTAAAAAAGGGTTTTGGTCTGTTGTAAGCAAAACTGTTTCGCGACGTAGTGCATTGTTAGCTGCAAATGGTGCCGATCAGCCTATTCGGGAAAGTTTAGCGGTGGATGCTGCATGTAGTGGAAATCCCGGAAAAATGGAGTATCGTGGGGTAGATGTTGAATCGGGTCGTGAAATTTTTCACCAGGGTCCTTTTGAGGAAGGAACGAACAATATTGGTGAATTTTTAGCAATAGTCCATGGATTGGCTTATCTGAAGCAAAACGACAGTTCAATAATTCTTTATTCTGACAGTTCAATCGCGTTGGCTTGGATAAAAGCCAAGAAATGTCGTACGAAATTGGCACGAACCGAGAAAAACGATCGTCTTTTTGAATTAATCGAACGCGCTGAAATATGGTTACAGCAAAATAGTTTTTCTACCCGTTTGTTTAAATGGGAAACTTCCCGTTGGGGAGAAATTCCGGCGGATTTTGGCAGGAAATAATAGCAATATTTCTCATGGGTTTGGAATGCCGTTTTTAGGAATCCATTCATAGGCGCCGATATCAGGCAGATTGTTCCAAAATCGATCTATTCCGTTCATATCGTATTGATAAGGTGACGTGTGGCTTATGATTGGGTTTGCTTTTCCCCGCAACATCGAAAGAGAATCAGGCTGGAAGTCATAATACGATTTATCCATGGTTGTGCTTACAAATAAGTCATCTTGCGGCTTACCCCAAATGATGTTAGCCATGTTGGTGGAAGAGATGGCAGGCGATGTGAGGTAGCAATGATCAAAATGAAATTGAAATACATTTGTTTGCGCCGTGTCAGCAAGCGATAACTCATTCGCCATTGAACCTGCAATAACACAATTATTTGCCGTGAACACAAGAGGAAAAATAGTTGATTGAGGAGTTAACGGCTGCTTGTTCATTAGTATCACCGAAGGATTCCCGTCACGTTGTTTTCCTGTATAAACGTCGTTGTAATAATTCGCAATGGTATTGTGTGTTAAGAGATAATTTCCTCCAAGAAAGAGTAAACAATACGATTTGCAATTCGATATTTCTGTATTGTACATGTTGAGGTTGGCATTGATTGCAGTTATTCCACATGAATCGAAATTTTGAATGCGTGAGTTGGCAATGGAAACAGTTGGTTGGTTCAGCGTTGTGCCATTTGGAATGTTGATGGCGACTTTTCCGCTTGTCATGATAACGTGATTCAACGAATAAGTGCTTTGCGATCCCAGAAATTGCATACCGCCCCATTGACCGGAAAGGTAGTTGTAAGGGACGTTAGGAAAAAGCCAATCAAGTCGGTCTCCTTGCATAATGATTTGTTTATTAGGACTTTGTCCTCCTTCTGCAACCAAATTACCTTTGAGCAATACAGATGCATTTTGATGAAAGTAGAGTTTTGTGCCAGGCTGAAGCGTCAACGTTTTTGCGTTGTCAATAGCTAAGTAATTGTAAATCAAATAAGGTCTTATATTGGTGAGTGTCGTGTCGTTGTGTATCGTTTTCGACCGAAAAATGGTTACATTTTGACCGTAAGCCTGTAGTTTGACTGTTTGTCGGCTATTGTTCGTTTGAAATAAGATTGAATCTTCGATCAACACCGGATTATTTTGCAATAATGGATTGACCGTGATAGCAACAAAAATGTAAATACTGTCGTGTGCTCTAATTTCCACATTCTGTACCTCATTATTGGTGGGGTTTGTGCCATCAACATTTATATGAAACCCGCTTGTAACGCCATGTGTCAATAGAATAGACTGAATTGTAATTGGTTGTGAATTATGATTGTACACCATAAAACTTCCGGTAGTCGAGCCGATTGTGGCAAATACAGTGTCAAAAGAAAGCGTGTCGGTTGAAAAGGAGAGTTTCCCATTCGTATTGTATGCGATCTTTGATTCTGAGCAACTGTTTGCAAAAAGAAGAACGATAAAAGTAAATGCAAGCAAGATGAAATACGTTTGTTTCATGTGTACATATTTTTCAATATTAAGGCCGCATGTTACTTGCTTTTTTACGGTAATCTTCATTTATGAAATATAGTTCGTGCTTGTTTCATGTTATCTATGTTTTTTATTAAGTAAATAATAGTGTGTCAAGCAAATAGAGTACGACAAATAAAATATTAGACAGTCCGGTGAGAATCAACATCTTATTGTATGCTTTCCCGTTTGTTTTTCTAAGTTTAATATACAGCAAACCACCTGCTAAAATAATGATATATGAAAGACGCGGAGATGTTGTCATCCATAAAAATGGGAATGCCAGAATGTATAAAAACAGGTATTCATACTCACCAAAACGTTTTCCCAAGCGGACGATAAGACTTTTTTTCCCTGCTTTACGATCGCTTTCGATGTCGCGCAAATTATTGACGGTTAAGATGGCCATTGAGATAGATCCATTAATCATTCCCAACCAAAAAGAAGGTTCTGAAAAGGAGTTTGTTAGCAGGTAGGTTGTACCAACAGTCGCAATCGGGCCAAAAAATAGGAGAACAAAAATGTCGGCAATGCCAAGATAACTTAGTGAATAGGGAGTCGCGGTATAGAGCCACGCAAAAAACAGTGCAAAAAGTCCGATGATGATAATTGGCAATCCGCCTATTGCTGCTAAGTAAAGTCCACTCAGCAGGGCTACGATTATGACGATGCTAATGGCATGCTTCATGGCTTTTGGTGTGACGGCGCCTTCGCTGATTGCACGTCGGGGTCCCAATCGGTTTTCTTTGTCGAGCCCTTTTTTAAAATCATAATAATCGTTGATTAAATTGGAAGCAATTTGGATTGCAATGGCAGCGACAAGTATCACTAAAACAGTGACAAGATGAAATGAATTTTCACGCGTTGCCACAATAGTTCCAATGAAAACCGGTGCCGCAGCCGCTGATAATGTGCCGGGACGTATAATATGAAACCATTTGATGAATTGCTGCTTCATGTCTTCTTAGCTTTTATCACGTGTTGAAGTGTATAGTTACGTTTGTGTTGAGTTTCAAATGTTTTAGGATTTAACGCCTTTGTAAATGGCTACGATGCCCAGAGTAAGCGATGAGAAGGTCGTTTTGACGAACCCTGCTTGTTGCATCATTTTTAGAAAGTTGTCTCCATAAGGAAATTGTTTCACGCTCTCAGGAAGATATGTGTAAGCAGTGGCGTGCTTCGAGAATAACTTTCCGATAATGGGTAAAACATAACAAAAATAGAGGTCGAATAAGCGGCAAAGGAAGCGATTTTGGGGACGAGAAAATTCTAAAATAATAAGTTCCCCGTTGTTTTTTAGTACGCGTAACATTTCCGAAAGCCCTTTTTCGGGGTGCTCAAAATTGCGAATGCCAAACCCTATGGTGATTGCATCAAATGATTTATCAGGAAATTCCAATGCTTCTCCATTCCCTTGTTGCAGGATGATCTGTTCAGTGAGTTCTAATTTTTCAACCTTCTTTTTGCCATATTCCAACATCCCTTCTGAAATGTCAATTCCAATGACTTGAAATGGATGTTTGTATTTTATTAAACTGATGGCTAAATCGGCAGTGCCAGTGGCAATATCAAGCATAATGGCTTCCTCTTTGTCGCTGATTAGTCGAATGGCTTTGCGGCGCCACCAGGCGTCGATGCCGAGGGTAAGGAAATGATTGAGAAAGTCATATCGCCACGCTATTTCGTCGAACATTTGTCGAACCCCTTTTTTATTGACTGTAGTCATGTCAAAATGTATTTGCATTTCCTCCTTTTAATGTGAGGTAAATGATTTGTAATTTCGGTTTTACTATGCTTTTGCTTGTGCAAAGATACACTTTTGCCTTCGATTTTGGATGGTTTTAGTGAACATTCGTCAACGAGTCTCGATCGGTGTTCAAAATATTTCGTACCTTTGTCATTTGTTTTAAGCTTCTTTTAATTGATTATTATGGCTCTTCAATGTGGTATCGTCGGCTTGCCGAATGTGGGGAAATCGACTCTCTTTAATTGTTTATCAAACGCAAAAGCGCAATCGGCTAATTTTCCGTTTTGTACCATTGAACCTAACGTTGGCGTCATTTCAGTTCCTGATGATCGATTAATTAAGCTGGCAGATATTGATAAGCCGCAACGGGTAATCCCAGCAACGGTTGAGATTGTTGATATTGCCGGATTGGTGAAGGGCGCCAGCAAAGGTGAAGGTTTGGGCAATAAGTTTCTGGCAAATATTCGCGAAACAGATGCTATTATTCATGTTTTACGTTGCTTCGATGACGATAATGTGGTGCATGTTGACGGGAGCGTCAATCCGGTGCGTGATAAAGAGATCATTGACGCAGAATTGCAGTTGAAAGATTTGGAAACGGTAGAAAATCGTCTCAACAAATCGCAGAAACAGGCGCAAACCGGCGGCGATAAAGCTGCAAAAAGGCTCGTCGATATTCTTTTGCAATATAAACACGTCCTCGAACAAGGAAAATCTGCTCGAACGGTTCACCTTGATAACAAGGAAGACCAGCAATTGGCTGCGGATCTTTTTTTGTTGACGAATAAGCCTGTTTTATATGTTTGCAATGTGGATGAGGCTTCTGCACTGAATGGCAATGCGTATGTTGAACAAATAAAAGTTGCAATTCGGGACGAAGGTGCTGATTTGTTGTTACTGGCAGCCAAGATAGAGTCGGAGATCACCGAGCTTGAGGATTATGATGAGCGACAACTGTTTTTGCAAGAAATTGGGTTGCAAGAATCCGGTGTCGTGCGTTTAATCAAGGCAGCATATCATTTGTTAGACCTTCAGACCTATTTTACTACCGGAGCCGACGAAACTCGCGCATGGACATTCCATCGTGGACAAAAGGCGCCGCAATGTGCCGGCATTATTCACACTGATTTTGAGAAAGGATTTATTCGTGCTGAAGTGATCAAATACGATGATTATGTGCGTTTGGGTTCAGATGCTGCTTGCCGTGATGCCGGTAAAATCGCCATCGAAGGGAAAGAATATGTGGTGCAAGACGGCGATATTCTTCATTTTCGCTTCAATGTCTGAGTTCCTCCTTTAGTTAGTTCTAAAATTTTTTCAAGACAATTTCTTGAAATATTTCTTCATCTCAAAATCCACTCAATTGTTGAATTCTTCTTATTGAAATGCAAAGAAGCAATCGAGGTCAAACGTTTTCAGACTTACTCGGCATCTTTTTTCAATAAGTCGCGAATTTCCATCAACAGTGCTTCTGATGGGGTAGGAGGCGGCGGCGCTACAGGTTTATCTTCTTCTTTCTTTTTCATCTTATTCATGGCTTTGATCACAAAAAACATGACAAGCGCAACAATGAAGAAATCGATGAAAATGGTGATAAACTCGCCGTAACGAATGGCCGCTTCCGGCTTTGTGATTACTCCGGCTGCATTGTGTTGTGCGGCTGACAAGACGATTTTTAATGACGAAAAGTCAACACCTGCCGTAAGTTGTCCAATAATCGGCATTACCATGCCGGCAATAAAACCAGTTACCACTTTTCCAAAAGCAGCTCCCATTACGAATGCAATGGCCATGTCCACTAAGTTTCCTTTAAGTGCGAATTCCTTGAATTCTTTTGCAATTTTGTTCATAATAACCGTTTTAGAAATTAGATTGAATCTTATTCATGTCAACAACCTGCACAATAGGTTCAAATTTCGGTCAAAGATACTTTATCTTTGATTTGTTTTGCCTTTTTCCAACAAAAAAAAAATTGAATCACGATTTTCCGTGCAGTTACTGATATTCCTTTTCATTCTTTTATAAATAGAGGGTTTATACCTAACAGGATAAACGCCAACTTATTTTTACCTTTGTATATTCAATAGCCACCTGTATTTTGTGGGTATGGCATAGTTTGATTATATGGCTTCAAAAGAAAACATCACGATACAAGGCGTTCGCGTCAACAATCTAAAAAACATTTCCCTGGAGATTCCCCGCAACTCAATGATAGTAATCACCGGTTTATCCGGTTCGGGGAAATCATCTTTAGCATTCGACACATTGTATGCCGAAGGACAACGGCGTTACGTGGAGAGTCTTTCGGCCTATGCGCGGCAATTCCTGGGTCGCATGAGCAAACCGGAAGTTGATTTTATCAAAGGATTGCCACCGGCCATTGCCATTCAGCAAAAAGTCAACACGCGCAATCCTCGTTCCACGGTGGGCACTTCGACTGAAATCTATGAGTATATCAAATTGTTATTTGCTCGTATCGGTAGAACTTATTCGCCTGTTTCGGGTGCTGAAGTAAAAAAACATACCGTTGATGATGTGGTTGCTTTTGTGTTTTCGTTGCCTCCAAACAGTTCTGTGGTGGTGTTATCTCCCATCGTTTTGGGAAATGATCGCACGTGGCATCAGCAACTCGATTTATTGAGAAAGCAGGGTTTTTCCAGAATAAAACGGAAAGATCAATATGTGCGCATCAATGACGTGTTGAATGATAAAACGTTGAGCGATGATGAAGAAATGCTGCTGGTGATCGATCGCGTTGAAGTAACTGATGATCCGCAAACACAAAGCCGGCTGGCCGATTCAGTCGAGACCGCTTTTTTTGAAGGGAAAAACAGCTGCTTTGTCGAAGTGCAATTGGAAACCGGTATTGAACAACATCTTTTCTCGAAATCATTTGAAGCTGATGGCATTATCTTTGAAGAACCATCTGTGCAATTATTCAGTTTTAATAATCCGTTGGGAGCTTGCCCTGTTTGCGAAGGCTTTGGCCGTGTGATTGGCATTGATGAAAATTTAGTAGTTCCCAATAAACAATTGTCAGTTTACGAAGATGCTGTTGCTTGTTGGCGTGGCGAAGTGATGAGCGAATGGAAACAGCAAGTAATACGCGGTGCATCCAAAGTTTATTTCCCAATTCATCGTCCCTATTTTCAACTCACGAAAGAGGAAAAACAGACGCTTTGGGATGGATGTTCTGCATTTCAAGGGATCCGCGATTTTTTTCGATCTATCGAAGAGCATCAATATAAAATTCAGAACCGCGTAATGTTGGCGCGTTATCGTGGCAAGACGGTTTGTCCTGAATGCAATGGCAGCAGATTACGAAAAGCAGCCCAATGGGTAAAAGTGGGCGACCTGTCGATCACGGAATTGGTAGATCTTCCCATCCGTAAATTGAAATTATTTTTCGACTCTTTGACCTTTAGCGAGGAAGAGTTAGTCATCACGAAACGGTTGATGGTGGAAATAAACCATCGCATTCAATTTCTCCTTGACGTGGGATTGGGTTACCTTACTCTTAACCGGTTGTCAAATACGCTCTCCGGCGGCGAAAGTCAGCGCATCAATCTGGCAACCTCGTTAGGCAGCAGTCTGGTAGGGTCGTTGTATATTTTAGATGAACCAAGCATCGGGTTGCACTCTCGCGACACAGATTTGCTGATAAAAGTGTTGCATCAGCTCAAAGCATTAGGTAACACGGTAGTGGTGGTAGAACATGACGAAGCTATTATGCGTGCTGCCGATTATATTATTGACATGGGGCCGGGAGCAGGTCGTCTTGGTGGGGAAGTGGTACTTGCCAGTCCGATGCCCATCCCGCAAGAAGTTGCTGATGAATTTTCAAGGTCGTTTACGCTCCATTATTTAACGGGAAAGGAGATAATTCCCATTCCGTTACATCGACGTAAATGGAATAATTACATCGAGATAGAAGGCGCTGCTGAAAACAATTTGAAAAATATCAATGTGCGTTTTCCGCTCAACGTTTTTACCGTGGTTTCTGGAGTGAGCGGGAGTGGCAAGTCATCCCTGGTAAGCGATATCTTTTATCCTGCCGTGAAAAAAGCGTTAGGCGAAACGGCGGACCGTCCGGGCTCGTTTAATGCCATAAATGGAAGTCTTCATTTGGTGACAGGCATCGAATTTGTGGATCAGAATCCTATTGGAAAATCCTCTCGTTCAAACCCGGTTACATACCTTAAAGCGTATGATGAGATTCGCAAGCTTTTTGCCGAACAACAATTAGCGAAACAATTAGGTTTCACACCTTCCACCTTTTCGTTCAATGTTGAAGGAGGCCGTTGCGAAGCGTGTCAGGGCGAAGGTGTCATCACGGTGGAAATGCAATTTATGGCTGACATCACGTTGATTTGTGACGAGTGTCATGGTAAACGCTTCAAACCGGACGTGTTGGATGTGAAGTATCGGGGTGTTTCTATCTTTGATGTGTTAGAAATGACTGTTAATCAGTCGATCGAATTTTTCTCATCCGTCAAAGGTTTGACTGAAAAAAAGATTGTAAAGCGTTTGTTACCTTTGCAAGATGTCGGATTGGGTTATATCAAACTGGGACAATCGTCAAGCACCTTGTCCGGTGGTGAAAGCCAGCGTGTCAAGCTGGCCTCATTTCTCTCTGAAGAAAAAAGTTCGCCCATGTTGTTTGTGTTTGATGAACCCACAACCGGGTTGCATTTTCACGATATAAAAACGTTGCTGAAAGCTTTTGATGCATTGATTGAAAGAGGGCATACCGTTATTGTCATCGAGCACAATTTGGAAGTAATCAAGTGTGCTGACCATGTTATCGATCTTGGGCCGGAGAGCGGCGAAGATGGAGGCGAAGTTGTTTTTGAAGGAACTCCTGAACAATTGATAAAGTGTGAACAATCGATCACGGGGCGATATTTGAAAGAAGAAATTCAAAAAACAATTGATAGTACCGATAGTTAGTATTCAGTAGATATCTGATTTTATGGAAGTTAATAAAGATAAGAAATATGAAGTCAGGACATTCGGCTATTTCTTTGATTATCAAACATTTAAATGAACCATTCATTTGAAAATGAAAATTGCGCGCGAGCAACAAACTATGGAGGCAATGATTGGTATCTATTGTCGGGAGCTTCATCACACAAGAAAAGAATTATGTGTGGAATGCCAACAATTAGCTGACTATGCGACTGCAAGGTTGCGTCATTGTTTGTTTGCACCAAATAAACCGACTTGCAAAAACTGCACGGTGCACTGTTACCGATCGGAAGAAAAGGAACGCATTCGACAAGTGATGCGCTACGCCGGCCCACGTATGTTGTTACATCATCCGTGGATGGCTGTGCAACATTTGTGGAATGATAAGGTGAAGTCTTCGCATTAAATAGTTTATGTAGAGAATTGGATATGAACAAACAATTAATTTTGCTGACTGACAGTTTTCCGTTTGGAACGAAAGAGACGTTTCTGGAAGCCGAAATCGGGTTTCTGGCAAATGCTTTTGAGTCGGTGCATCTTTTCCCGTTGCACGGAGAGGGAGCATTTCGTCCGCAAGGAACCAATGTGGTAGTTCATACTCCGTTTCTTTCGTTTAGTCCCAAAGACCAGAAACGACTTTTCATTGCCGGCCTTTTAAATTTAAGTCCCTTGGGTTTTGCTTTGAAAGAACTGGTTGCTAAATCGGTCTATAAACATACTGTGTATTTGCGTGTTTGGGCGGCTGCTCTTTTTGTGTTACGGGCAGCTTACAGCAATCGACAACGCATGAACGAATTGCACACATTAATTAATGATGAGACAGTGGTTTATTCCTACTGGGGCGATAAGTTAGCTTTGTTGATGCCGTTTCTTAAACGATTGCATCCTTCTTTAAAAAGTGTGGTACGGTTTCATGGAGGAGATCTTTACGAAGAACGAAAAGGGGGATATTTGCCGTTTCGTGAATGGATGTTTCCATCTGTTCAGCATTTCGTTTCTATATCGGAACATGGAAAGAACTATTTGGAATCACGTTATCCATCTTTTGTACAGAATGCACTTTTATTTCGTTTGGGCGTTGCTGATCATGGATTGAATTCCTATGTGTCACAATCATTTTTCCATGTGGTGAGTTGTTCAAACCTGATAGCCCTGAAACGGGTTCATTTGATTGCTGAAGCATTGCTAACAGTTAAAATATCAGTTTTCTGGACGCATATCGGCGATGGGCCTGAAATGAAAAAGTTACTACAGATGGTTGCTGCTTTACCTTCAAATGTAAAGGTCAATTTACAAGGTCAAAAAAGCAATGCAGCAGTAATTGGGTTTTATCAGCGTACACCCATAGATTGTTTTCTGAACGTGAGCGAAAGTGAAGGTGTTCCGGTGTCGATTATGGAAGCATTGTCGTTTGGTATTCCGGTGATTGCAACCAATGCAGGAGGAACGGGCGAAATTGTGGATGATAAAGTGGGTAAATTACTTCCTATATCCATTGATAACCATAATATTGCAGATGCTTTAAATGCCTTGATGTGTGAGGTTGACTCTTTCTCTTTGCGTGAGGCAGCTCGTCATCGTTGGCAAGAACTGTGTGATGCGAATAAAAATTACAACGAGTTTGCCCACTTTTTGAATACACTTTAATCAAATAACTATGGAAACGAAATCGATTGCTTCCTTTTACGATTCATTCAGCACTAAACAGGTAAAAACAGGAGTGAATCTACGGCATTTGTTGATATTTAATGAGTTGAAAAAATTAGGATTACGTAAAGATCAAACCGTTTTGGAAATTGGTTGTGGTATTGGCACTGTCAGTGGATTGCTTGCCAAGTATTTAAATAAAGGTAAATTGGTATGTGCTGATATCAGCCCTCAGAATATTCAAATTGCTCAAACCCGACTGAAACAATATTCGAATGCAAATTTTGTTGTTTCGGATATGCAAGATTTTCATTCTGATTTTCAATTCGATTGGGTTGTAATGCCTGATGTTCTGGAACATATTCCGGAAGATCAACATGCTCAATTATTTGCCATTATCAGGGCACATCTACATGAACAATCACATTTGTTTATCCATATTCCAGCTCCTCAATATCAACGATTTCTCAAAAAAGCAAGGCCACAAGATCTTCAAATAATTGATCAGGCTATAGATACATCACGATTGCTACAAACAATCGCTCCTTTGGGTTTCTATTTGGAATATTTAGACCATTATTCCATCTATTCAAATGAACATGATTACCAGCGTATGGTATTTTCATTGAAACAAGAACATAATCAATCTGTGATGCGGCATCAATACAAAATCATTTTACGTAAATTTCTGCAACGCTTAAGAAAAAGAATCTGAAAATTATTCTGAAGATTGTGAGGATGATAGAGAATATTTTTTGTGCCTTTTCTTTTTATGGTAGCGTTTGCTGAATAACAATTTTGCTAGTTTTGAGAGTAAAATAGAAGAGAAAATCACATTAAAAAATTGATAAACAACGTTTTTCTCACTAACATTGTTTAGTGCAAATGCTTGTTTATCCCGACGATAATTTTTTCTTAGCGACAAATAATCTTGAAAATCAGAAAGTAAAAGAAGATTCCATAGATAATAAAGATATGTGTCTTTTATTTTTGCTGATGATGCGCGGAGTTGATCGGGAGTAGCCTTATGTTCAATAAACCAGCGATGCCTTCTTCCGTAGGTTTCAAGATGTTCAATAATTTTTTCCATTGCAGGGGCGATTTCATCATAACCGCTTAGGGAGGAACCACGCTGAATGTACGTTGTCAAATAATCTTTCACACGCGTTATGTTGGTATCGTCTGCCAGAAAAAGCAATTTTGAAAAAAACTCCTGATCTTCGCAAATAGAGCTTCCAAGTGTAAAAATGACCTTGCTATTGAGGATGAAATTACGGTCAATCAGCCAACTATCGGTGCTTATGCCATATTTTTCGGCTGCAATGTAATTGGGCAGAAAATCCTTTGAAAGAAATGTTTGCGGAATAGTTAATGTCTCGTTGGGACGTTGCGTGACGTAACCGCAAAAACAAATCAGCTTCTTTTCTTCCGTGATTTTTGATACCATCTTTTCTAAAAAATGGGTGTCCCAAAGATCGTCACTGTCTAAGAAAGAGATATATAGACCGCACGCTTGTTCCAGTCCAAAATTGCGAGCAGATGAAACTCCTCCGTTTGGCTTGTAAAAATAACGTACGTTTGGATGATTTTTAGCAATTGATTCTATCAAAGAAGCAGTTGAGTCAGTGCTTCCATCGTCAATGATTAACAATTCGTAGTCGGTGAATGTTTGAGCTAAAACGGAGTCAATGGTTCGTCCAATCAACGAAACATTGTTGTAAGTTGGAATGATTACCGAAACCGTAGGTTGTTGTGTAGTTTCTTGAAT
Organism: Paludibacter sp.; assembly: GCA_027450045.1. Classification (GTDB taxonomy): domain Bacteria; phylum Bacteroidota; class Bacteroidia; order Bacteroidales; family Paludibacteraceae; genus Microbacter. The sequence goes on from DAIDKM010000009.1 coordinate 32,105, forward strand.
CACAGCGGTTTTATTTTAAGTGTTTTGCATTTTTCCAATTCAGATAGCGACGATATTGAATGCGAATAAGGTCATTCTTTTTTTTCCAATAGGTTTTTTTTGCTTGGTTTCCGGTCAATTGAAAAAGAGATTGTGCAAGAATTCCTTTGAATGTATGAATACGAAAAATCCAGTTGGAATTTCGAAATCCTGATGTTTTATGGGCGTAGAGAAAGCGACTGTACCACGTTTCTGCAAATGTCCATTTGTCTATTTTTTGAGCATCGGCTTCTCCTGATTGTTCTCCTAAATGAATGATTTCAGCTTCAGGCACAACCCAAACACTGTAATTCAGTGTCTTGACACGATAAGTTAGTTCTGTTTCCTCAAAATACAAGAAAAAATGAGGATCAAACCCGTGGAGTTGATCAAACAGCGTTTTTCGAATCATTAAATCGGCGCCGGAAATAAAACCAACCTTTGCTGGACTTGAATAGACCGGTTGTTTTTTTTGTAATAAAAAAGGGGCAAAACAAACTTTCCACTCTGCGATTAAAGAGGGCAATTTTTGAAAAGAGGTTGCCAAAGAAAGATTTTGATTGAAAAGCTGACCGCCACAAATGCCAGCATTTGAGTTTTGATTAAGGAAATAAGCTAATGTTTTTACAGCATTGTTAAGCAACAGCGTATCGGAATTGAGCAAAAAGAGATAAGTGCCTTTAGCTATTTCAGCTGCTAAATTGTTGGCGCGGCCAAACCCCAAATTGTTCTTTTCGGCAATAAGTTTTACCGTCGGGAAAAGCGATTCAACCATTTCTGAGCTTCCGTCAATCGAGGCATTGTCCACTACAATGATTTCATACTGAATGTCATGAGTCTTTTCTATAACTGATTGAATGCAGTTTCGAAGAAGCTCTTTTGTGTTGTAATTGACTATAATAACAGAGACATCCATGCTTATTTCCTTGTGATAAATTTATCGTATTTGCCTAATCTACCTGTGTAAACATGCCAAATTGCCGTATAGATTGCCAGAAGTTTTTGGAATACGTCTGGTTCAAATCCGATTTTGAGTGTACGATATATAATTTTGTATCGAATGAAATTTCTGCGTTCATGCTTTTGTGCAGTACCCGGAAAATGTTTCCACAACCAGAGTGTGTTACGAATGTAATAATAGGTTCTTTGTGCTGGATATGGGTTGAAAACCAACCCTGTCCAATGTTTTTGAATGTTTCCTATTTTGTGTTGAAGATTGATTGAATTGATCTGTACTATTTTGTACCCGTTTTTGCGAGCACGAACACAATATTCTATGTCAACCACATCAATAGCGAGTTTTTCGTTAAATAAATGTAAGTCTATCAAGATATTGGTAGGATATATGGCTCCTGATGTGATCACGTAAGGCACTTCTTGTATATTCTCTTTAAAGTTGTTCGTTAAGTTTAAGCCAGGCCCGAAAGCAGCAATTGTATTGATGTTGTTTTGTTGAACGATGTTCAAATAATTTTGGAAATGATTTGGCGCAAAACAACTGTCTTGATCCATGGTCAAAAGATGTGTATAATCTTGTTTCTGCGCCCAACGAATTGTTTCATTAAATGGGAAAGCAAGATATTCATTTTTTCCGGTTGTGCGAACTTCCACTTTATCATTCTGCAATTGATCAATTAATTGTTCAATGATACTTTCTTCATCAGGCGTATTTTCCCAAATAATCAACCGATCAATCCAAGGAAGATAGGATTTGATATTCTTCTCCAAATCATCAATATTTGGATAATACGATGTGACAATGCCAATTATTTTGAACATACGGCTAATTCATTACGCAAATGTACAACGTTATTTTTTGAGGATTGACCTTGTATCTTTCAAGAATGATAAAAGTGTATTGTAATAATCACTTGATGTGAGCTTTAGATCTTTAATAACGGATAGCGGCCATTTCCAGTTTTGATATGTTGCCTGTGCAATGCCAGGCGCCAGAATCATGCTCCAAATGCCTAATGATGTAAATTTCAACCCAAGGAAAAGCAATAAAATAGTTCCAATGCCCGAGAGGAGAGATGCTTTTACAAAAGGCACTTCATTTTTAGTGAGGAGTAATGCGCCTGATATTCCGTGATTGTCTTCTAAAAAACCGACAATCAGAAAAACAAATATCATCGCGGCTGGCAAAAGATGGGTTTTACTGTGAATAAATTGTAGAATGGGCGGTCCGACAAGAATTAATCCACATCCTAAAAGAATGAATGATATCACTAAGAATATTTTGCTTTTTGTGTAAAGTCGCTTCACGCCATCTATTTCATTATTAACACGGTATAGTGTCATTTTTGGGTAATATGTACTGAACCAAATGCCGCCAATGGAAGCAATTAAATCGATAAATTGTTTGGTGGTACCGTACGATCCAATATCAGACAATGATAAATAAAGGGGAGCAATGAGGATAACAGATTTGTTGATCAAAAAACCGCCGATGGTAGTGAGTCCAATTTTAATGGCATTGGGTGTCATGATTTTCATGATTTCACGAACCGGAATTATAGTGCTTTTTTTGATTTTATATGCGATCTCTTTGTCATAAAAAGCGAGGTACGATAAAGTCCGGTTGAGGATATCGCTGATAAACATGCCAATAACCAATGAAATAAGCCCAAGTCCGTACAAAAGAAAGATGGCCGTGATGATGATGCGGGCGCTTTGTGCCACCACAATGATTTGCATGCTTTTTTTTATGTAGCCTCTTCCTATTAATAATGCACCATAATAGTACGTGTAAAGTTGATAAGCAACTAAAACTCCATACGTGAACCATGCTACCCACACTTCATGTTTATTGCCGTAATACTTTTCTAAAATGGTGCTTAGATAAAAAGGACTTACCACAATGAAAAGCAACAAAAAAATGCCGGCTAAGATGCCGTAATATCTTCTCATAGCATAGATTACGCTGCGTAGAAGGCCGTAGTCAATTGAAGTGTCATTTTGATCAACAGCAATATAACCTTTGGCTTTCAGCTCTTTGACGCCACTAAAGATGTAGGTAATATTGCGCGAAAAGGCATTGGAAAAACCAAAATCAAGCAACGTAGCAATGGAGCCAATGGTCAAGAAGATATTCCAAAGTCCGACTTCCTGACTGGGCAAAAGACGCAATACCAAAGGCAACACAATCAACCCGGATGCAATTCGCATAAAGGTAGCCGCAAAATTCCACGCCACATCTTTTCTTCCGATTTGCATTACTCTTCTTTTTCAGTAAATTATATTTCTTTGAGCGTTTGAGCTATTTGTTCGGTGGCTGTGCCATTGCCATAAAGATTCAGGGAAAAATCAGACTGTTTGTGCTTCATTTCATGATAGGCGGCAAACAAGAGTGTTTCATCGGCGCCAACTAACGTGTTAAAGCCGTTGTCGATTAACTCGACCCATTCGGTTTGTTCGCGCAAGGTGATGCAATGTTTGCCAAAGAAAAAAGCCTCTTTCTGTACGCCTCCGCTGTCGGTAATGACCATTTGGCAATGTTGCAATAAACGAATCATATCAAAATAGCCGACTGGTTCAATGATGGTGAAGGTTGGTTTGATATGGTGCTGTGCTAGAACATGTTTTGTACGGGGATGCATCGGAAGAACTACCCGGACTTCGTGGTTAATGTCGTTCAACCCTTGGATCAAATTTTGCAGCTTGTTGACATCGTCCGTGTTTTCTTGCCGGTGGATGGTGGCAAGTATGAAACGATCAAGCGCAAGTTGTTCAATAATGGCTGATTTTACAGCAGCTTTTTGAGCATAATAAAGCGCGGCATCCTGCATCACATCGCCATTTTTGATGATCGTTGCCTCAAAATGATCAAATCCTTCGCGTTGAAGATTGTGCAATGCAGCATTTGTCGGGCAGAAAAGAATGTCTGCGATTCGGTCGGTCAAAATGCGGTTGATTTCTTCGGGCATCTTCATGTTGAAGGAGCGCAAACCGGCTTCCACATGAATGACCGGAATCTGCAATTTCTTTGCAGCCAAAGCTCCGGCCAAGGTGGAGTTTGTATCTCCGAAAACCATTACGGCTTCGGGTTGTTCTTTTATCAGAATGGATTCAATACCTTCCAGCATGCGTCCCGTCATGGCGCCGTGATTGAGTCCGTGAATATCTAAATTGTAGGTTGGGTGTGGAATCTCCATCTCTTTAAAAAACACTTCCGACATGTTGGCATCAAAATGTTGACCTGTATGTACCAGAATTTCTTCGATACCCTGTTCTTTCAGTTTGCGACTGACAGTGGCAGCTTTCACGAACTGAGGTCGTGCTCCTACGATGGTGAGAATGCGGTTCATGCGTGTTGCGATTGAGTGGCATGTAGTTCATTGAGTACTTGAACTAACGCTACAGAAAGCGATTTTCGTGAAAAACGACGGATATCAGCGGTTTCAGGTTGTAACGTGTGATTTTGAAAGCGCTCGAAGTAGGCTAAAAGCGTTGCTTTTAAACGTTTTTCATCATCAAAATCAATGGTGGTGCCTGCTTGGGTTTTATTTAGAATGGAGGCTACGTCGCCATCGCTCGGGCCAATGGCTAAAATGACTTTTTCTGCGGCTAAATATTCAAATAACTTGCCGGTAATAATTCCTTTGGCGTTGGGCGAGCGATTAATCAGTAAAAGTAAGACTTGTGCTTCGCTTTGCAGTCGTATAGCTTCATCGTGTGAAACATGATCGACAAGTGTCACATACGGAAGCAATCCAAAATGTGTGATCGATTCTTTGACGGAAGTATCTGTTTTGCCTACTAATTTCAGATGAAGCAGTTGGCCGAACACTGCATTTTCTGCTATCAGCTCACTCAAAACTTTCCACAAGAGATTTGGGTTTCTTGCCTGACTGATTAACCCGATATGCGAAATTGTAAATTGCTCAGAAGTTGGCGTAACATTTGGTAAACAATCATCATTATCGAATCCATTGTAAATTAAATCAATTCGCTTGGGCAAAAGCTGTTCATACTCTCGTTTCATCTGATCGGATACCACGATGACAGCATCCGCCTGTTGCACGACTCGTTGTTCTTGATGCCGATGAATTTTGTCTGCCAACCAAGTTAAATGGAGATCTTTGTAAAAATCGATGTTTGTCCACGGATCGCGAAAATCGGCTATCCATGGTATATTGGTTTGTTTATGTAGTCCTAACCCAATCATGTGCATCGAGTGGGGTGGACCTGTGGTCACAATGGCATCAACCGGATGATCTTTCAGGTATTCTGTTAGAAATTTCACGGAAGGTTTTATCCAAAAGCAACGTGGATCGGGAATCAACAAATTACCGCGCAATGTCATGGCCAGTTTTTGTAATCGGCTATTCCCTTTTTTTTCCGACATCAACGCTACATTTGCCTTCTCCGTTTTCTTTCCTGTCAGTCGGTTGAATAGTTGATATGGTTCCCATATCTTAGTGCGTATAACGGTGGTTGTTGCTGCCACATCTTTCAACAAGGTTTCGTCCTTAAGCGCAAAATCAGGATTTTCAGGTGTGTAGATAACCGGCTCCCACCCAAATTGAGGCAAATATTTTGCAAATTTCAACCATCGTTGAACGCCTGACCCTCCTGATGGTGGCCAATAATAGGTAATAATGAGAACTTTTGGCATGAAACTGATGAACTGAGCTGAATAATTAGATTTATTTTCCAAGCAACTTGTTGTACTCGGCGTTATTGTCGATTACATCCATTGCTTTGTCTAATGTTTTGTCGTGTTGCAAAGAATAGCGGACCACTCCTTTTTGATAATAGTAACGTTTCACAATCTCGGCATTGATCATGTTTTTAATATCTTTCTTGAAAAGATTCAAGTCTTTGTCAATGTTCGGGGTGAGAAGCGTTTGAAGCGATTTGAAATCAGTAGCAGCTAAATCTCCATATCCTTCTATTTTAGCAGTAGCCATCAATTTTTTGAGCAATGTTTCACTTTGCAGGGTATAATGAAAGTTCTGAGCTTTGACATATTGTTTGAAGGCGTCATAATCGGAATCCGTTATGCTGAACTGTTCCGGTTCGGATATGCTTTTGTGCTTCAGTGCATACTGTGTGGCAAAATCGAAAATAATATTCTGATTATAGAGATAATATGTGATGTTGAGTTGTGCGCTGTCTTTTACAAACACATCGGGGCGAATGCCTCCTCCATCACGGACTAAACGTCCATCAGCAGTTTTGAAAACGTGCGTCAAACTGTCGGGAACACGTACAGGACTTCCGTCAGCATTGTGTTCGGCATAGTTTATAGCTTGGATGCATCGTCCACTTGGAATATAATATTTTGCAATTGTCACTTTCAAATGGCCATTGTAAGGAAGTGGACGGATGGATTGAACCAATCCTTTTCCAAAAGTGCGTGTACCCACTATAACTGCGCGATCTAAATCCTGCAATGAACCCGATAGGATTTCGGCTGCTGAGGCTGTATTATCATCCACCAGGATAGCCATAGGCATATCGGGCAAAATTGGTTCACTTTGTGTGCGATAGGTTTTATCCCATGCTTTTACTTTGCCACGGGTTGAAACGACTTCTGTTCCTTTTGGCACAAAAAAACCGACCATTTTCACGGCTTCGTCAATGATGCCTCCACCATTGTTACGTAAGTCGATAATCAATGCTTTGACATGATGCTCTTTCAAATTTAGTATTGCTTGTTGCATTTCATCAGAAGCATTTTCGGTGAACTCGCTCAACATGATATAGCCGACATTATTCTTCAAAACGCCATAATAGACTACCGGATTGATAGTGATCTTTTCGCGCATGACTTTAATGGTTAATGGCTTTTCAACTCCAGGTCGTTGAATTTTTAATGTCACCATTGTTTGGGGCTGTCCTTTTAATAAATTGCTGACTTGTTCGGTTGTTTTTCCTTTTAGTGAAATACCATCCAGATCGAGCAGAACGTCACCAGCTTTAAGCCCTGCTTTTTGTGCCGGTTTGCCTTCGAAAGGATCGTTGATAAACACTCTTCCATTCTGTTGCCCGATTTCAGCGCCAACGCCGGCATATTCTCCTGTGGTCATTTGTTTGAGAAAATCTGTTTGATCTTCAGGAATATACACTGTGTATGGATCAAGACCGGCAAGCATATCATTGATGCCGGAAGTAATGGTTTTCTGATAGTTGATCGTGTCAACGTAAAACGCGTCTAAATCGCGAAAGAGAGAGTTGAAAATGTCCAGGTTTTTCGACAATGCAAAATGTTTGTCACTTGTATTTTCGCTCCATGCTCCAGTTGTAGCCAGCGCCATTAGCAGCATGACTAAAGATAATTTTTTGAGTATCGACATAACGATGGGTTGCTTTAAGTTTGTGCAAAAATACAGAATATTTCCCGTATAGAGATTGAGTTAAGGACAAATAGAAAAATTTCGTTTCTTGTTAGATCCCGTGTTGTCGTTTCTTATGCTAATGAGTTTCCTTGCATCGGTCGTTTCGAAATGGTATCTTTGCATATTCGATTCAACGAGTCTTCTTCGTTTTTACATCCTGTTTCTAAATTGCTTAATCTATTATGGCTATATTTCATCTTCAATTCGTCGTTTCGCCCGAAGAGGCGGCAATGCCCGAATTATTAAAACAACGCATTGCCCGTGAGATTCATACGGATGTGTCGCAGATTACGCAGTTTCGCAAGGTGCGTCAATCCATCGATGCACGCGGTCATCATCCGAAAATGAATGTGATGGTGGATGTCACTACAGGATCGGATCAATTGCCTTCTGAATCAATGGACTTTGATTATGACGATGTGCATTCGAAAGAAGAGGTTCTTGTGGTTGGAGCAGGACCGGCAGGTTTGTTTGCTGCACTGCGATTGATTGAACTGGGCCTGAAACCGGTTGTCTTGGAACGTGGCAAAGAGGTAAGCGAACGCAAAAAAGACATTGCCATCCTGATGCGTAATCAAGGATTGAATCCCGAATCAAACTATTGTTTTGGTGAGGGTGGGGCGGGAACCTTTTCGGATGGGAAACTTTATACTCGTTCGACGAAAAAAGGCGATGTGAAACGTATCCTTTCTATTTTTCACTATCATGGTGCACAAGACGAAATATTGTACGAAACACACCCTCATCTTGGTACTGATCGGTTGCCAGTTATCATCAAAAATATGCGTGAAACGATTTTGCATGCGGGTGGTGAAATCCATTTTTCCACAAGAGTGATTGATCTCGTTGTGCACGATGATAAAATGGAAGGCGTGAAGCTGGAAGATGGAACGGTTCGTAAAGCGCGTGCCGTGGTGTTGGCTACCGGTCATTCAGCACGCGATGTGTATGATATGTTACACCGGAGCAACGTCCTCCTCGAAGCCAAAGGCTTTGCGATGGGCGTTAGAGTGGAGCATCCGCAGGCTTTGATTGATTCCATTCAATATCATCAACGCGTACGGAATGAATTTTTGCCGGCAGCTTCCTATAGTTTAGTTGATCAGGTTGATGGTCGAGGTGTTTATTCGTTTTGCATGTGCCCGGGAGGACATATTGTGTCAGCTTCTACAGGAAATCAAGAAATTGTGGTGAATGGCATGTCGGCTTCGCAGCGTAATTCCCCTTATGCCAATGCCGGATTAGTGGTGGAAATACGTCCTGAAGATGTACCCGATTACCAGCAGTTGGGTGCGCTTGCTGGATTGCGGTTTCAGGAAAGCATCGAATCGTTGGCATCGATCAATATCGGTGGACAGGGACAAACGGCACCGGCGCAACGAGTAGCTGATTTTGTGAAAGGAAAGCTGTCGGGTTCTTTGCCAGAGTGTTCGTACTTGCCCGGGACACTTTCGTCGCCGCTGCATTTTTGGTTGCCGGAGATGATTTCGACGCGTTTGCGCGAAGGTTTGAAGCGTTTCGACCGGAAGATGCAGGGTTTTGTCACGAATGAGGCGTTATTACTCGGCGTTGAATCACGTTCATCGTCACCGGTGCGTATTCCAAGAGATCGCGACACGATGCAACATGTTCAAATCAAAGGTCTTTTCCCATGCGGTGAAGGTGCCGGTTATGCCGGAGGTATTACTTCGTCGGCAATTGATGGAGAGAATTCTGCTCAAGCTGTTGAACGTTTTTTGAAAGGGAATAAATAGGAGATAATCTCATTTTACAAGAGGTTATTTCTCCCATATACACTTAAAATAGGAGGAATCATTATGCCGGTAATTTCAGTAGAAGGGTCAAAGCTGACTAAGGAACAAAAGAGTGAATTAATTGCGTCGCTCACCGAAGTGGCAAGTAAGATTATGAACGTAAACAAAGAGTCGTATATTGTTCTTATCAAAGAGAATGATATGGACAACATTGGCGTGGGAGGCGTAGTGTTATCAGAAAAGCTTAAGAAGTAATTTATTTATTGATCAGGTTTACAGTTTATTACATGAATATGGAACTAAATCAGGAATTGAAAGAGATTGTTGCCCCCGCTAAAACTGCTGTTTTACTATGGGATGTGCAAAACATGCTAGTCGATAACATCTTTAACAAAGAAACGTTTTTGGCCAATACGAATGAGGTACTTGCAGCCGCGAGGGAGAAGAATATGCCTGTGTTCTTTTCTAAAATAGATCCGCTGCCAGAACGGTTTGAGTCGCCAGTGAGGAAATATTTTGCGAAGCATCGTGTTTTCCAACTAAAGTTCACACCGACAGGTCTTGATCTTGCCATTGAACCGTTGGCAAATGAAGCGGTGGTACGCAAAAATACGGCGAGCATCTTTATTGGGACTAATGTCGAACAGATGTTACGAAATGCAGGCATTACAACGATTGTTTTGATCGGTATTGCCACTGAAATAGGCGTTGAGTCGAGTGCACGGGATGCCTTAAACAGAGGATTTTTCCCTGTGATTGTGACTGATGCCGTCTCTTCGTATAATCAGGCAGCTCACCACCGTTCACTTGAGAATATGCAGAACATGATGATTCTGTTGAGCGCAAAAGAACTGATCTCGCTTTGGTAAAGAAAATGCAAAGTTGATCAGATTGTAGCGTTACACACTACCGTATTGCAGTGTCACCCACTATCGTGCTATAGCGTAACCCGCTATCATATTGTCGCACCACCTTCCCTTCCTTTAGTTCGCATCAACTTTAAAAGTTGCATTCCAACTAAATAGAAACTTTTTTACCTAACTATTTTCAGCGTGACCGGCTTGCCGGAGAATGCAAAGGAATAATGCAACGTGCCATGTCGATACTGAATGTCCTTGCTATCCTTTGCCCATGCGGAGTTTTTGCCTTTCAGCAGTTTCCCGTTTACATAGAGAGCAAAGGGCGTTTGACTATTCATCGGTATTGTGAATTCAATATTGCGCTTTAGTGGTTGTCCTTTGTAATGGCCGTGATTGGAAGAAAGGGTAATTGTTCCTCCTTTTTGATTAAATCCGGTGGCGGTGAAATGGAGCAATTCATACATTCCATCTTTCAGACTGCTTTTGGAGACGCCATCATCATTGAACAAATCATACGTTGAAGGCTTGAATGACGGGATATATATCACGTTCAGGTTATTCCCCGTGTAATGGCCTGCCTGTTCAATTGTTTTATCTTCGGGAATAAAGCTTCCTTCTTTGTAGAAATAAGGGATGTCGGTCAAGGTGCAACTATCCGTGTACCATTGATTGCCGGCTAATAAATGATGCTTTAATGTTGCATACCAATTGCCTGATGGCAAATAATAGGTAACCGTTTTTATGCCTTTATCAATAATCGGAGCTACCAGAATGGACTTTCCCCACATGTATTCATTCAGAATTTTATTGGCAGTGGTATCCTTTGGATATGAATAATACAATGGCGACATCAACGGTTGTCCATTTTTAGCTTGCTGATACCCTAACGTGTAATTGTAGGGCAACAAACGATAACGCAGATAAATGGCTTGTTTGGCATACGAACGATAGGGTTCGGGAATTAAGGCGGCTTCGCTTGGAAAGCTGAATGCTGTTTTGTCAACGCCATAAAGCGCTGTGCCGTGAGGTTTGAAGATGGGAGTAAATGCTGCAAACTGTAACCAACGTACGTAAAGTTCGCTATCACCATTGCCACCGGCAAAACCTCCCGCATCGCTGTGCACATAAGGAATGCCACTCATGCTCATACCCAGCAATACTGGTAATTGAGCTTGCAATCCGCTCCAGTTTCTTCCAACATCACCTGTCCAGGGAAAAATGCAATAACGTTGTGTGCCGGCATAGCCGCTTCGATTGAGGCTGAACAATCGCTTTTCGGGATAATATTTTGCATATTTCTCATACAGCATCTTTGTCCACGTGTGGCCAAAGAAATTATGTACTTCATTTGCGCTGAAGAGTCGTTTGAATCCTAAATCTTTCAGGTTATGGTACATGTCAGCCGGATGTGTTTCGGGTTCACCCAGGTCGCCCCACCAACCTTCGACGCCATTATCCATTTGTCGTTTGTAGAATTGCCAGAACCAGGATTGAGCATCGTTACGGAAAAGATCGAGCAGGCCTCCCTTCCCAAAATAAAACCGGGTGAGCAAATAAGGCTTTTTGCCTGTGCTGTCAACGGCAAGATAGGGTAGTGAGCGTTCGTAATTCTTAGAACCTTCTACCAAATAAGGTTCGGTGATTAAAATAGTTTTGATTCCTTGCTTCGAGAATCCGGCAATCATCTTTTTAGGATCAGGCCAATGGTTTTTATCGACCCAATCCAAATTACCCAGCGTGTTTTTAATGCTGTCGCCAAACCAGAACAGATCAAAGATCACGGCATCGACGGGAATAGTGTCCTGAGTCATTTTTGCTAAAATATGGGTTACTTGAGCGTCGCTGGTATAGCCAAAACGACTCATCAGGTTGCCGAACGCCCAACGTGGAGGAATGGGTTGTGTGCCGGTCAATTGATAATAGGAGTGAAGAATGGTTTTGTAATTTCCAAAAATGACATACACATCCAATGCGCCCGAAACAGCGCCATATTCCAGGATGTTTTTATCCTTTTTCCCAAGATCGAAATAGGCTTTCGATACGTTGTCGAAAAAGAGACCATAGCCGGCTGAAGAAGTCAGAAAGGGGACTTCATAATTAAGATTTTCAGCTCCTACGCCATATCCATAATCAGGCTTGTTATACAATCCTAAATGGTATCCTCGCCGGTTTAAAGGTAAAGCGCGTTCTCCACCGCCAAAAAGTTCTTCGGCTGGATGCAAGGCAATCTTAAAACCGCGGTAATCGTCATCCTTGAAGGTGGACGCAATGACAAAACGATGGTTGACGATGAGCGAATCGTGCCGCAAAATTACCGGTAACTTTTTATCAATGATTACCGGTTTGAGAATCACGGCATCACTGATGGATTCATTGTGTCGGTATCCGTTGGGTTGGAAACTGATTTTGTAGATGTTGTCTTTGTATTTTGACACGGTAAAGACACCCGACGAGGAAATAAAACGTTCAGTCGTTTGCGAACTGTTTTGCCCGAAAAGCGTTAAAGCAACCATAAATAGACCGACAAGAGTAATAAACCTTCTCATAAATCAGGAATAATAGATGATGTTTCGTTCGTTTGAATGATAAGGCGTCAAAATTACTCTTTTTTTGTTCAAAGTCAATACCTTCTTAATTTCTGCTTTGCTGGTCGGATGAATAAGATGTGTTTATATAATTCGATTGTATTGTCGTACCACCTTCGGTTGGGTGATCGCGACACACACGATAATACGGTCGTGCCTGGTTGGGACGCAATTCCCCAAAACACACTCCAGTGTAATCACAGAGATTACACTCAATTTGTATTGGATGCCAGAACAACATTGTTCGGAGTATCAGAACGACACGGTAGTGAATGTCACTACAACCCGATTGGTATGTGAGTACAAATAAAGGAGCAAAATGACTCCTGCTCCTTTATTATACGTGCCAATTGTCAATTACTTATACAGTCCGCTGTATGTTTGGCAAGCGCGGTAATCGGCGCCTTCGGCATCCATTCCGAACGAATTCCACGCGCTGGGACGGAAAATCGTTTCATCGTCCACGTTGTGCATGCAGACCGGAATACGCAACATGGAAGCCATCGTGATAAGGTCGGCACCGATATGTCCGTAGCTGAATGCACCGTGGTTTGCTCCCCAGTTGTTCATTACCGAATAGACATCGCGAAAAGCGCCCTTCCCTGTTAAGCGCGGTGTGAACCATGTTGTCGGCCATGTGTGATCGGTGCGTTCATCTAAAATGGCATGCACTTCTTGTGGAATCTCCACTGTCCAACCTTCGGCTATTTGCAACACGGGACCAAGTCCTTTCACAAGATTGATCCGTGTCATCGTCACCGGCATTCCGCCCTTGGAGAGAAACTTCGACGAATATCCTCCGCCACGAAAATAGTCGCGGTTGGCAGGATACCACGTGGTAGCCTTCAAACAATTGTCGACATCTTTATCTGTAATCTCCCAAAATGGTTTCATGACCGGTTGTCCGTCGCGGGTTTGTTGACCTGATCCATCGAGACTTGCCGAACCTGAATTGATGAGATGTATCAGGCCGTTGGCAGCTAAGCCTGTCAGTTTCTTTCCTGTTACCCGTTCGACAGCTTCGGGACTCCAGAATGTGCGCACATCGGCAAACACCTGCGCTGTGCCTGTGAGAAGATGGCCAAAGAGCATTGACATGCCATTGAGCGAATCGTTTTCGGTAGCCAGTGTAAAGGCTTCGCGAATTCCATTCCAGTCAAATGACGAATTGAGCATGGCTTCCGAGAAATCGCCGTTTGGCATAAAGTCCGTCCATTGTCGTTGTCCCTGAAAACCGGCAGCAATGGCATTATGTCCTAATGCTTCTTCGGCAAACCCTTGTTCTTTCAGGTTGGGATTTCCAACCATCAGATCGCGAATGATCAACGTCATTTTCACCACAAATTCCCAATCGGCTTGTTTGCCAGCGCTGTCTTTTACTTTTCCGGGTACGTTGGAATCTTCGCCTTCGTTCACCTTACAATGGCTCAATGTCCATGCGATGGCTTTGGCATATTCATTTTTGTCGAAAATACCTTCGTTGACACGACGAATGATTTCAGACATATCCACTGATTCGTTGCGCATGCCGAGATAAGTTTGGAAAAAGTCGCTATCCACAATCGAACCTGCAATTCCCATGGATGTCGATCCGATGGACAGATAAGAACGGCCACGCATGGAGGCAACGGCGATGCCGGCTTTCGCAAAACGAAGCAGTTTTCCTTTTACATCGGCAGGAATGGAGGTGTCTGTAGAATCTTGTACATCGCGTCCGTAAATACCGAATGCGGGCATTCCCTTTTGCGTGTGTCCGGCTAATGCTGCGGCTAAATAAACAGCGCCGGGACGTTCCGTTCCATTGAATCCCCAAATAGCTTTTGGTACCTGCGTATCGTAGTCGATGGTTTCGCTTCCATAACACCAGCAAGAAGTCACGGTGATACTTACGCCGACACCTTCGCGACGAAACTTTTCGGCACAGGCAGCCGCTTCGGGAACACGTCCGATGGTTGTGTCGGCAATGACGCATTGTACCGGCGTTCCGTCGGTATATTTCAATGTGGACGAAAGCAGTTCCGCCACACGTTTGGCCATGTTCATGGTTTGCACTTCGAGCGATTCGCGTATGCCGCCCTGACGTGCATCAATGGTGGGACGAATGCCTACTTTCGGATGATTTGATAAAGGGTTCATTCGTTACTTTTTGAATATTATTTTGAATCCAAGCACCTCCCATTCGGGGAGTATCGCCGGTTTGTCGATTACCAATGCATCATCTTCCTGGTGCCATTTCAAATGTTCTTTGCTGCCTAACATTGTGATGTATGCAATAGCTCTCTTTTCGTAAGGATTATTTTTACGTAATGACAGAATGCGAATATCATCGGTGGGTTTACCAAGACAGAAAGCATAAAGGGTTTTCCCTTTGGTGGTAAAACGAATGTTTTGAGCACTGTATTTTAATTTGCCTTCATTGAACATACTGGTCTTTACTACTTTTGCATTGGCAGGATTTTCTCCATAGACTTTCCATGGGCGGGAAGCGTAAATGCCTTCGCCGTTGGCAGCAATCCATTGTTCAATGCCACTCAGAATATGAAGCATATCCGGTTCTAAATATCCTTCAGGCGTTTGCACCACATTGAGCAGTAGATTACCGTTTTTGCTGACAATGTCCACAAGCATCTGAACAATTTCCGTAGCGCTTTTGTATTTCTGTCCCGTACGATAGAACCAATCGCCGATAGAAGTATCTGTTTGCCATGGATATTTACTGAGCGTATCCATCACTCCCCGTTCCACATCTTGCACAAATCTTCCTTGCGAAGGTTCTTTGCAAGTATAGACCGCTTCCAATTGTCCCTTATGTTGAGCCATGTTATCATTATAGAAATGAGCAATAAGGCTGCGTCCAATATTTCCAAAAGGCAATGCACTGTCTGAATAGAGCAGATCGGGATGATACTTGTCAATCAACTCCCGTATGGAATAATACCATTCATGCTGCCATTCCGGATTATTCGTCAGCCAGCCATTATCTCCCGGAGCTGCTTTGCGATGGTACAAATCAAAGTATTTTGGGTTATTGGCATCATAAGGAACTCCTTTCATTGGCCCGATAGAATCTGCGCTATGAGCAGCTTGAAACCAGGTATAACTTGCGCCAAGATGTTCCGAAACGCCAAAATGCAATCCTTGTTTCTTGGCCTCTTTTTGCCACGTTCCCACTACATCTTTATGAGGCCCATAATTGACGGCATTCCACTTGTGAAGTTTTGAGTTCCATAAAAAGAAATCGTCGTGATGAACGCCCATGCTGACAAAATACTTAGCTCCTACCTTTTTGTAAAGAGCCATTAGTTTGGCAGGATCCCACCTCTGTGCTTTCCACAAGGGAATAATATCTTTATAGCCAAACTTTGAAGGATGGCCATATCTTTTTAAATGATCGTTATAATCAGCTGTTTCCCATGGATGCCCTTGTTGAATGTACATGTTTCGGGCATACCAGTCTCCTTGTCTTGGAACCGATTGCGGCCCCCAATGTGCCCAGATGCCGAACTTGGCATCACGAAACCATTTTGGGTATTTGTACTGCTTGAGCGACTGGTCGGTGGGTTTGAACTTTCCTTTTGGATAGGGAATGGTATCAAAATGTGCCGGATAATGATCCAATTGTGCAAAAACACCTAATGAACAAAACATCAGCAATGTGGTTGCGATAATGACCTTTTTTAATGGAAAATGTTTCATGATGATTATTGTATTAAGATGAGTATGATTTTCTGTTGACTTTATTTATTCACGGTGTGACTCCAAGTCACGCCGTGAATAAGTTGCATTCTTTTAGTTTAGGGCAGAAAAGCTGTAGGTTTTGCCTGCTTTGGTTGGTAAATCGTATAGATAACTTTTCTTTAGGATGACGCTTTGCAATTTTGCTTTGGGCGAAATGATCGGTTCTTTGATTTCAGGCAATTGAAAGAAAGGATTAGGATTAATTCCTTTTGCTTCTTTTAGGCCAACGCCACCAACTTCTTTCAACGGATTGTGAACGCGCAGGCGACAGTTGCCCCCAAGATTCGATTGAATGACTAACTTGGTTATTTTGCCATTTTGCCATGCAATCTCTTTTACCGCAAATCCTCCTCGAGCGCAAAGTCCATTGACGTCTCCGGTTTTCCATGCATCGGGTAAAGCAGGCAAGATATGAATGGCTCCATCCTGACTTTGCAGCAACATTTCAGCAATTCCATTTGTGCAACCGAAGTTTCCATCAATTTGAAAAGGTGGATGAGCGTCGAATAAGTTAGGATATGTTCCTCCTCCGTCCTGTCCTCCTAATGGTGTCAATTGATCCCTGATTAACTTGTAAGCATGATTTCCATCGAGAAAACGTGCCCAAAGATTTACTTTCCACCCCATTGACCAACCGGTGGATACATCGCCCCGCTCTATTAATGAAGTTCTGGCTGCTTCAAATAATTGCGGTGTGTGATAAGGCGAGATTTGATTGGATGGAAATGCTCCGTACAAATGTGAAACATGGCGATGGTGATCGGTTGGATTGTCCCAATCGTGCATCCATTCTTGTAATTGTCCATATTTCCCGATGTGCATGGGTGGTAACCGTTTTCGCATGGCGATAAGGGTATCGGCAAAGGCATGATCTTTGTTCAAAATATGTGAAGCAGCAATCATTTCGCTAAACAGGTCGAATACAATTTGATTGTCCATCGTGGTACCAGCAGTTATGGCAGCTTGCTTCCCTCCGTCATACGTATATTCATGTTCAGGAGAATCGGAAGGCGCTACAACTAACCAATGACTATTTGGGTAAGGTTGTAACACATCGGCAAAATATTGGCAAGCGCCTTTCAGTACAGGATAATAGTCTTTCAGGAACGTTTTATTGCCGCTGTAGTCATAATGTTTCCATATATTTTGTGATAACCATGCACCCCCTGTTGGCCAGAGACCCCAATCGAAAGCACCATCCACAGGATCGGTAATACGCCAAATGTCGGTGTTGTGATGGGTCATCCATCCTTTTGCTCCGTATGTTTCGCGAGCGCTTTGTTGTCCGGTTACCGAGAGATCTTTCAACATGCTGAAAAGGGGTTGTTGCATTTCACTCATGTTGGCGATCTCCGCAGGCCAATAGTTCATTTCGGTGTTAATATTGATGGTGTATTTACTATCCCATGGCGGCATCATTTCGTTGTTCCAGATTCCTTGCAACGTAGCGGGTTGTCCACCAGGTTGAGAACTAGAAATCAGCAAGTAACGTCCGAATTGAAAATAGAGCGACACTAATTGCGGATCGTTATCATATGCAAATTGTTCCAATCGTATGTTGGTAGGATTCTTGATCGAGTCTGTTACACCAAGATTCAAGGTTACCCGGTTGAAAAATTGGTGATAAGCCTCTATTTGAGTTTTTAATGCTTCATCATACGGTTTTGTCAATGCTTCCTGAAGATAATGATTTGCCTTTTTCTCAGCATCTATGGTTAAGTCGTGATAGTTCTTAAAGTTGGTGGCAATGGAAATATAAAGCGTCACGGTGTCTGCATTGCTGATAAATAATTGTGTTGAATCAGAGTGAAGAGTTCCTCCATTGACCACTGCTTTTGTCAGGGAAACAAATTTCACCTGTCCTTTTTTCCCCTCATGATCACCGGTAATTCCATTTAATATGAGTTCGTCTTTATTGGTTGATAGTTCGTGCTTTTGCGGACTTTTCATCGATAAGTTACACGTAATACTGTGTGGTTTGTCTGCCGTCAACCGAACGATGATTACCTGATCGGGAAAAGAGGAAAACATAGTGCGATGATAGGTGACACCATTAACCTGATATGAAACGGAAGCCGTTGCATTCCCTATATTAAGGTCACGGTAATAATGCGTGTATTGTTCCTGTCCCGGAAATTCAATGAACAAACTTCCGACAGGTTGATAAGGCATTCCGTTATCCGTAGAGTGGACATGAGCGTTGGCATACTTTTGCGCTTGTTCGTAGTGTCCGGCAAAAAGTAATTGACGAATCACGGGAATGGCTTTCCCGGTTTCGGGATTAATGTTATTTCCCGGCCCTCCTGCCCAGACAGTTCCTTCATTAAGTTGCAATTCTTCTTTTGCTGGTGTGCCATAAATCATAGCTGCCAAACGTCCATTGCCAACAGGCAGCGCTTCCACCCATTTTGTGGCGGGATGATCGTACCAAAGGCGAAGATTTGGATCACTGGTTGTTTTTGTCTGAGCGCTGAGTTGTAGCGTGAAACAAAAAAACAGTAAGAGGATGATTGTGCTTGCAATTTTGTTTGTGTTCATTTGATTAAGGAATAATAAGTAATTGCGAATGCGAAATATGCCTGAAATCAAGCATATTTTGTTCCTGTTTATTGGTCAAATTTTCGTGTCGTTCAAATTGACGCCGAGTACTTTTATAGCTATTTCATTCAATGATTCGAAACTGCCTTTAAAGTGCATGGTGGTATGGTTATGAACAATAGTTTCTCCAGCTTTCAAACGCGCTGCAGGCGAAGAGGTTTCAATTTCATAAAACGGTCCCATAATACTTCCGTCTTCAAGCGGGCCATCATTGTACGAATTGATCACGTCCCCTTTGAAGGGTTCATCCTGATGTTCCCACATGGAATTGACATACACATTGTCTTTTTTCTCAAAGTTAAAATGCACGATGGTCAACGTTTCATTTTCAGCATCATAGGCTCCTGCATAGGGTATGGTCATTTCAGGAGGAATGCCGATCTTTCCCCGTTTGTTTCCGTCTCCTTTGAAAAGAATGGCGCGATCGTTCACCTTCAACCGGTCAGCATCAATCTTCCCAAAATAACGATCGTTTATGGTTGTCTGATCCGATTTCTTATACGGAATGATGACGGTATTCTTTTCCGACGGAATAAATTGACCCAATATCCAGATGGATAACATACCGGTTGATTCACTCCATTCAAACTCACCGGTGTTGGTGAGTTGGTTTTGAGAAGTAAATACGATAGAATCCACTCCTTCGGGAATTGCCATTCCTAATTCATTGGAAACTGTTGCTTCATCGAGCAATGCAACGCTCCGGTCAAGACGACAAGATAAAGTTTTCCCTGTCCAGTTTTTTAAAACAGCCGATTTAGTAAACGTTGCTTTTTTTGCATCCGTGTGAGTCAGGTTCCATTTGTCGGTATCAATCAACGATGGAGCTTGCCAGTCATCGAATCCAAAATTGCTTCCTTCTTCAAAGAAAATGGAGTATTGTCCGCCTTCCGGGCCGAGCCAGTAACGATCCTCACCACCGAAATTATTGCAATGAGGAAGACATTGCTCCGATGATATTAAATCGTAGTTAATCCATCCGAAGCTATATCCATCTTCTCCGTCGGAACTGCTTGTCAACACTCTGCCTTGAAGATCGGGTGTAAGCAGCAGTCGTTTATTGTCGCTTCGTAATTCTACCAATTGAAAATGATTCGATAGAAATTTTTTGTCGTTTCCGTAGGTTTTGTTTTCCATTAAATTCAACGTTATTTAATTTCCTCGTCAAACACCACAGCCACTTTACCACATTTACCTTCTGCCATCAGAGCAAAAGCATCCGAAGCATTGTCGAGTGTGTATCGATTGGTCACCAAGTCTTCAGGATGAATTCCCCACCGGACAATGCGCTCCACTAACTCTTCCATACGCCAGATATTCGTTACCCATGAACCATAAATGGTTTTTTGATCGTGAATCAAATCGGGACTTGGATTCAGCTCCATGGTACCTCCTTCGCCGATAAGTACTATCTTTCCCCATTTTCGTGTTGCACGAACTGCTAATTGACGACCTAAGGTATGCCCAGAACAATCCACCGATTTTTCAACTCCCATTCCTCCGGTTAACTCCAATATTTTTGCTGCGGCATTTGCATCCGAAAGGAAAGCATGATCGACCAATCCTTTTTCAATGGCAATATCCACGCGTTCCTGAACCGTATCTACCCCGATTACTTTGATTGCACCCATTGCTTTAACCAACATACAAGCGGCAAGTCCTACAGGGCCAAGACCAACTACCAATACAGCGTCATTCCCACTGATCCCGATTTTCTCCAATCCTTCATACACGGTGCCAAATCCACAGGCAACTTGTGCTCCATCGGTATAGGTCAACGAATCAGGAAGTAAAACAAGGTCTTTTTCTTCCGCTAAAAGATATTCGGCCATACCACCGTCACGTTGCCAACCGTAAGCACGACGATACTTGCTGGTGCAACTAATCATGTAACCACGACGGCAATCATTGCAAACACCACATCCTGAGATATGATAAACAATCACCCGGTCGCCTTCTTTGAAACGACGAAGTCCGGGACCGCATTGTACAATCTGTCCTGAAGGTTCGTGACCGCAAACTTTATTTTGATAACCTTCAGGTCCTTTGCCTAAATGTTCTCTGTATATGGCACGGATGTCGCTGCCACAAATAGTTGAAGACTTCATTTTGATTAAAACTTCTCCATGTCCGGGTACAGGAATATCCATTTCTTTTAGTTCTACCGTACTATTTCCCGGTAAATATGCCGCTTGCATTTTCTTACTCATTTGAAATATTCTTTTGATTGTTCGTAAATAAGTTGAGTTTCAAATTGTTTTTATTTTGCCGTTTTCATCCCAAAGATCTTCCCATGTTGCTCCTTTCCATGTGAAAACCTGACCTTTGATAAATCGACAGTTTTTGTCAATGTTTTTAATGGCTGCCATTTCGGCATCCGTCAGCGGATCTTCGGTAACGCAACGCAAATTGCTCATGTACTTTTCTTGTTTGACGGAAAATGGAATGGGTATTTGTCCGTTTTGTACGCCCCATTTAATGCAAATCACTGCCGGATGAACACCATGTGCTTTTGCTATTTCAAGGATGACCGGATCTGCAATGGGTGTTGTGTCATCGGGTGTTTTATCACGTTCTGGACGATTGGGTGATCCTACAGGAGAAAAACCAATTGGCTGAATATCGTGTTGAAGCAAGTAACTGAACAGTGCCGGTTGTTGAAAATGCGGATGAAGTTCCATCTCATTGCATGCCGGTTTTATGTTGCAATCGCGCAACAGTAATTCCATTTTCGGAATGGTCATGTTGGATGTGCCGATGTTTTTCACCAAGCCCATTTCTACCAACTTTTCCATGTCGCGCCATGTTTTCATATAATCGGTATGGATATAAGGTCTGGCATTGGCATCGCGCGATTCGACGGAAACCCCTTTAGCATGTGAATTCGGGAATGGCCAATGCACCAAGTACAAATCTAAGTAGTCGAGTTGCAAATCAGCGAGCGATTTTTTACATGCCCCGATCACATCATGGTGCATATCGTTCCACACTTTGGAAGTAATCCACAACTCTTCCCGTTTCACTTTGCCTTCTGCAATGAGTTGAGCGATTACTTCGCCGATCTCTTTTTCATTTCCATAAACCGATGCACAGTCAATATGGCGATAGCCCAGACATATAGCATCACGAACCGCATTGGCAATGGTTTGATTGTCATAATTATCCGAACCAAACGTTCCGAGACCTACCACGGGCATCTCCGCTCCTGTATTTAACTTCTTCTTTGGTACTTTGTTTGGATCAACAACGTTTGAAATGTTTTGATTAGTAAGCATATTGTTTATATTGAGTGATACGAAAGCAATTGACAATTGATAGTTGACAATTAATTAGCAATCTTTTAGTTACAGTTACTCTGTTATTCAATTACTATTTTATGTTACTCTCTTTAGTTCACAAAACAGATTTTTCTTCTCTGACTTCTCAACTTCCTGTAACTTCCATATTCCTACTGACTACCGGCTACTAACGACTATCTACCGGTTATTCTCTCATTTTATAGATCCGTTCTACCAATTGCCATTTATCTTTGGCAGATGAGGTAGCCGATGTTTTCTGAAATTTTGAAACATACGTTTCCCATTCCGATTGTCGAGGCTTGTTAGCCAGTTTGCTCATGGCTTTGTCATGATCAAAGTCGGGTAGGGTATCCATAATCATAAACAAGGTGGTGCCTGCGAGATAGATTTCCATATCAAGTATGCCGACTTCGCGCATTCCTTGTGTAATTTCGGGCCATGCAGCTCCGGCAGCATGAACTTGTTTATAGGCTGCAATCAATTCGGGATCGTCTGTTAATTCAAGTGTTTTGCAAAACCGCTTAAAGGTGGTGTAAGGTTGTTGTTCTACGTATTCCATCTTGTTGGTTTAATATAGTTATGCTCTTATTTTATGTCCTTTCAACGCATAATAGAGGATGAAAAGGAAGCACGGAATTGGAGCGAAAAATCCGATAGCCATGGAGGAAATGTCGGCAATCCATCCCATGAAGATAGGGAATACGGCACCTCCAACGATAGCCATTACAATAAATGATGAAGCTCTTTTAGTTTGTTCTCCCATATTCTTTATTCCCAGTGAGAAAATGGTAGGGTACATGATCGACATGAAAAAAAAAGAGAGAAACAACGCCACGATGGATACCATTCCAAGGCGTAAACTAATGACGGGCAAGAGCAAGACGCTCATTAGTGAATAAATAGCCAATAACCGGGTTGGATTCATGTATTTCATGATAAATGTGCCTGAAACACGACCCACCATAAAGAGTCCAAAACCACCTATTCCCAACATGAAGGCTGCTGTTTCTTTGTCAAAGTGGGGCGTGAGCTTCGGGTCGGTCATATAGTTGACAAAGAAGCTGAAGATGCCTGTCTGAGCAGCCACATAAGCAAATTGTGCAATGACGCCCAGCACGAAATGACGGTGCTTAAATAAGGATTTCTGAACTTTTACCCCTTTATCATTGGTTGTTTCTTCCACGATCTCAGGCAGCGGCGTGCGGATATAAACAATGCTGATCAATAACACAACTGTTCCAATAATCAGGTAGGGCATAATTAACGAATGCAATTGATTGCCATCGGCACCTGCATGATTACCCAGAATAAATAAACCACCAACAATCGGCCCGATAATCCATGCCAACCCATTGAATGATTGAGAAAAATTGATGCGTTGTTCGGCAGTTTCTTTCGGCCCCAATCGTGTCGTGTATGGATTGGCTGCTGTTTCGAGTGATGCAAGTCCACATCCCACGATAAACAACCCGATGAGAAATGACCAAAACGATTGCAGGATGGAAGCCGACACAATGACATAGGCACCAACGGCGAATAAAAGCAGTCCCATGACAATACCCCGTTTGTATCCGTACCGTTTCATGAAAATCCCGGCAGGAATCGCCATAAGGAAGTAGGCAATGTAAACAGAGAATTGAATCATTCCTGATTTTGCTTTTGAAATGTGAAGTACATCCTGAAAATGCTTATTAAGTACGTCCAACATGCCAAAAGCCATTCCCCAGAGAAAGAATAGCGTAGTGATTAAAATAAAGGGAAGAAGATTCTCTTTGGTGGTTAGCGGATAGGTGTTCTTTTTCATGGGAGGGAGGATAATTGAATAACTGATTAATTGATTAATTGATTGAAGGAATAACTGATTAACTATGAACTATTTTTGCTATTTTTCTTTTAACTTCTCAACTTCCGATTTCTACCGACTACGGTCTACGTTTATTTCACCGATTCTCTTTCTATCAATCGAAAAGCATGATGACGAATCTCGATCCCGGGTTGGTTGCTAGCTTCATTCATCGCTTTCATCAGCAACTCAAAGGCTGAGGTGGCGAGTTCTTCCAATGGTTGCTCCAAAACGGTTTGCGAAGGAACTAACAAGCTACTATAAGGGTCGTTGGTTATTGTCATCATGGCTAATTCATCCGGCAATTGAATCCCTGACTGACGGCATTGTTTAATGACTCCGGCAGAAAGAACAAACGAATCACTGAAAATGGCATCCGGTTTTTCATCTTTGTTCAAAAGTGCCAGCATGGCTTTTTCGCCATCGGCAATCTCAAAATCTTTTTCAATGACGATACTCTCTTTATAAGTCAATCCTGCTAGTTCAATTCCTTTGAGATAACCCTGATGACGCTCGCGAAACACGTTGATTGCTTGTTGTCCGGTTACGTGTGCAATGCGTCGGTATCCTTTTTCGATCAGGTAACCGACTGCCTGCATGGTTCCTTCAAAGTTGTCCACCAACACTTTGGATGTGTTCAGATCTTCGCACACACGATCGAAGAAAACAAGTGGAATGCCGAACTCACGGAGTTCTTCAAAGTGTTTCCCGTTGCGTGTTTCGTTTGAAATAGAAGCAATGACACCGCCGACACGTTGACGAACGATGGTTTTGATCACCTTTGCTTCGATGTCAAACTGTTCTTTCGATTGAAACACCGATACTGTCAATCCTTCTTTGTTGGCTAAATCGGTGATCAAACTGATAAAGCTCGAAAAGATGTTATGACTGATATTCGGCACAATCACAGCAATGTTATTGATGGTTTTGTTTCGAAAGTTCAACGCGTTTTGATCGACTACATAGCCAATGGAGGTTGCATAATCCATCACTTTTTTTCGTGTTTCTTCACTGATGCGGGAATCACCCCGTAAAGCGCGTGAAACGGTGGCATGATGTATGTTCAATGCCTTGGCAATGTCTTTTATGGTAGGTTTTGCTTGCATATTATGTAAATTGCACACGTGTGCAAAAATAGGCATTTAATGAATATCCCGTTTCACCTTACATTTATTTATGATATAATAAATTTCTTGTTATAAATCAAGGAATTACAGGAAGCTGTGACGTTATGGAGGTAAGAGTAGAGGTTATTCCGATCGTTTAGCGATCGAATTTATCTGTAGGACAAAATGTGCATAACCTCCAATGAAATTGGAGGATTGTTTAGTGACGGCTTCCTATTCCTTTTGGGGAAGGTGCCCGAGATACTATGTCAAATTCCAAATAAAAGAGTTCTTTATTTAAGGAACCCACTTTTAAGATTTTTGTGGAATATTAGAAATGCAGTATCTTTGAGTA
>DAIDKM010000010.1 GCA_027450045.1 Paludibacter sp.
CTCGGCAGAGGCTACACCGGCCATGAACACCTTACGGCCTTTGGTTTGATAAACATGAACGCCCGGCTGTATGATCCGGCATTGGGAAGGTTTTTATCTCCTGATCCTTATGTTCAAGCTCCGGATTTTAGCCAGAACTTTAATAGGTATTCATATTGTGTAAATAATCCGTTGAGGTTTACGGACCAGAATGGAAAATTTTTCTTCTTGCCGATACTTATAGGTGCTGCTATTAATGTTGCTATACAAGGTTTATCCGGTAATATTCATAATTTTGCGGGTTTTATGGTCGCTGCTGGCATTGGAGGATTATCCGGTTTGGCTGGTGCTGGAGCAGGTGCACTGGTTGGCGGGGCGATGCATGTAGGCGGTTTTCTGGGAGGCGCAGCGATAGGAGCCGCTGGTGGCTTTGCAGGAGGTTTTGTTGGTGGAACTGGCAATGCGTGGGCGAATGGTGCCAGTTTTGGGAATGGATTACTAAGCGGATTATTGGAAGGAGGGCTTGGAGCTTTAGCTGGAGGTATTATAGGAGGCGTGACTGGAGGAATTCAGTCATATCATAATGATAAATTGTATGTGACAAATGATGATTTGCTGGGGTATACTGATGGAGCAGTTATGTCAGAGAATGAACTAGAAGCATTTTCACTGAGAGAAATGGGTATTCAAGAAGGAAATTATGGTATAAGTGATATTACTATAAGCACCCCGTCTGATTGTACTTTTAATACAGAGACCAAATGGTTTTATGATTCAAAAGGAATAGCATCAGGCGAGGCACGGCAAAGTTTTTGGACAGGGAAAACCACTGTTCATATTGCACAAGCCGCAACAAAAAACCCTATTATGCTAAAAGGAACACTCATACATGAATTTACTCATGCGTGGGATTATTTTAGAGGAGCAACAAACGGAATCTCAGATGCTTTATTTCATAGTAGCACGGAAAATTCTGCTATTAATGCAGAAAGAAATTACTACCAAGCATTTCATTCAAATAGTTCATTTATTAAAAGTTTAATAAAGAATTGTGATTTGTATCAACTACAGTGGCAAAATCCCAAACCATTACAATGGATTTCTCCATTTAAGAGTCGCGTTGTATTAATACCTTGATGAATATGAAAAGATATATTAAACCTATAGTTTATTGTTCATTTTTATTTATTGCATTATACTTGGGTATATTTAGAAAAGGATTTAGTTATTATACGGGAATAGGAACTTCATACAGCTATTTTGCAGCACAAAAAGCGATTCGAGATAGTAGTGTATTAGTATATTATTCTCAAGGGCTTGTTCATCATGTTTATAGTGGAAATATAGACAGTCTTCAAAAAGCATATGGTTTTTCGAGCAAAGATGGAGTTACTGAAGTTTCATCTATAGTTCTTAAAATTTACAATCTAGAAATCAATAAGGCAATACACAAAAGACTAGGAGAAATAAAATGGAAAGAATATCAATTTAAAAGAGATTCTATGGCAAGAAAATATGAAATCAAACTAATAGAGAAACCTCATTGAACTATTATTCCAAACCGGTGCGAAATAAAATTCAACGAAGTTAATCTTTCGTGTGGGAGTAAAACTATCTCGGCAGTATTACCCACGTAGTGAATGCCGACGGCTCTTTGACACAAGAATTAAGCTATGATCCCTGGGGCAGATTGCGTGACCCAAATACACAAGTAGCATACACTCCCGACACAGAACCGGTATTATTCCTCGGCAGAGGCTACACCGGCCATGAACACCTTACGGCCTTTGGTTTGATAAACATGAACGCCCGGCTGTATGATCCAGCTCTTGGCAGGTTTTTAAGCCCCGACCCCTATGTACAAGCTCCGGATTGGAGCCAAAACTTCAACAGGTATTCATATTGTGTGAATAATCCATTGATTTACGTTGACTATAACGGTTATACATGGGTAAGTCATTTCGGATATTGGGTTGGACAAAATTGGAAACCAATTGTCACTATTGCAGCAACTGTGGTTGTGGTTAGTGTTGTAACAATAGCCACTGCTGGGATGGGAACTTTGGCGGCGGCCGCTATTACTGGTGCAGCAGGAGGTTTTACAAGTGGGGCAGTTGGTACATGGATAAATGGTGGCAACTTTGGGCAAGGTTTGGTAAGTGGATTTGTGAATGGGGCTGTGGGTGCTGTAGCAGGAATGGCAGGAGGTGCTGTCGCCGGTTGGGCATCAAAGAACATCGGTGGCTTTGCGTTAAATTCGCTTCAGGTGTCGGGTAAATCAGCCATAGGAGGAATGATTTCCGGCGCACTTGGAGGTTCTTTCAGTGGTGCTGTGGGTGGTTTTATTACCGGACTTGCACTTACCGGCGATCTTGATAAGGCTTGGAGTATGGCCAGTCAGGGAGCTATTTACGGAGGCATTGCAGGCCTTGCATTGGGTGGATATAGAGGGTACAAGATGCTAAGGCTTTGGGTAGAAATCCGTGGACAGGAGAAACTAAATATTATAGAGGGGGAACAAATTTTACTTTAAAGAATGGAGAATATAAGATTAACCCTGCAAATGGTCTAGTAAAACCCACACATGGCCTTTCGGTTAATATTGATCCTACGAATCTTGAAAAATTTGGAGGAGCAAATGCAATAGACTATTTACCTGATGGTTTAAAGATTATTCAAAGAGGAGCGAATCTTTCACATTTTGAAATTGTTCCTTCCTCGGAAATGTCTTTTGATGAATACCAGAATCTATTGAATCAGATTAAAATCAAATAATTGCATTATGAATGAATTAGAAATCTTTTGTTCTGACATTAGTGAATTAAAGGAATTTGATTCCGTAAATAGAGGGTATCGTTCAGATATTTTTGTGAAGATAGGAAGCAATTTTTTTAGATTACATGTTTATGATATTACAAGACTTAAACAAGATTTTGACAGTGAGATTAGTATTTATGGTTATTTTGGAATAGAACCGAATATAGTTTTAGTCTCTAAAGTGGATTTGAAACATATCACAAAAACGATCGCAAATCTATATAAACAAAAATATTTTGAACAGATCAAACCTCTGCCAAAAGAAGAGTTGGCAAGATGTAACTTAAACAGAATTTGACGGTATTGTCAGAAATGTTGTGTTAAGTACAAACACTAAAAATCAACTCCTGCCGACCAGATAGCCTACACTTCCACAGAACCGGTATTATTCCTCGGCAGAGGCTACACCGGCCACGAACACCTTACGGCCTTTGGTTTGATAAATATGAAACAACGTTCGGCGTAGCCAACGCCCGGCTGTATGATCCAGCTCTTGGCAGGTTTTTAAGCCCCGACCCTTATGTACAAGCTCCGGATTTCTCTCAGAATTTCAATCGGCATTACTATTGCGTAAACAATCTATTTATGGCGAAACTCCTTTGCTATTACCGGAGCTATCTTAATAATGGTTGAGAAACTTTTTCAGAATGGATATTACGAAGAGCGGGTACAAATGGAACCGAATATTAAAAAATAGCCAGACAGTAGAATTTCCGCTGTCTGGCTATTACGCATTTTCAGTCTTATATTCTTACATCTTATCTGGTTACCAGTTCAGAATCACTTTGCCGCATTGGCCGCTTTCCATCACGTCGAAGCCTTTTTGGAAATCGTCTATTTCAAAGCGATGTGTAATGACGGGCGATAAGTCGATACCCGTAATAAGCATTTGTTCCATCTGATACCATGTTTCCCACATCTCACGGCCATAAATACCTTTTAGCGTGAGAGCTTTGAAGATGATTTTATCCCAACGTACCGTAGTGGTATTCGGTAAAATCCCAAGCAATGATATTTTGGAGCCGTTGTACATATTTTCGATCATGTCTTCGAATGCCACCGGAGAACCGGACATTTCCAAACCGATATCAAAACCGTGCATGTGCAATTGTTGTATAGCTCCAACAATGGTTTCTCCTTTACTGGGATTGATGGTAAGCGTCGCTCCCATTTTCTTGGCAATGTTCAGGCGGTAATCACTTATATCAGTCACAACGATGTTGCGCGCTCCTGCGAAACGGCATATGGCCGTTGCTATGGTACCAATTAATCCTGCACCTGTAATCAACACATCTTCACCGATAAGCGGAAATGATAATGCAGCATGGGTAGCATTCCCAAACGGATCCATAATGGCAGCCATCTCATCGGAAACTCGTGGATCGAGGTGTACCACGTTTTGAGAAGGCAAAGAAAGGTATTCGGCAAATGCTCCGTCGCGATTAACCCCTACTCCGATGGAATTTTCGCACACGTGCAATTTGCCGCGACGACAATTCCGGCAGTGACCGCAGGCAATATGTCCTTCACCTGTGACACGATCGCCTATCTGAATGTTTTCCACGCCTCTTCCTTTATCGACAATTTCGCCCACATATTCGTGCCCGATTGTCATGGGCGTTTTGATGGTTTGTTGCGACCACTCGTCCCATTTGTAGATATGCAGATCGGTGCCACATATAGCGGTTTTCTTTATTTTGATCAATACGTCGTTAATGCCTATTTGTGGCATGGGAACGTCTTCCATCCAGATCCCTTTTTCGGGACGAAGTTTTACAAGAGCTTTCATATAAAATAGTAGTTGGTAGTCAGTAGTTGGTAGATAGTAGTTGGTAGTAGTTGGTAGTAGATAGTAGAAATTTAGAAGTTACGGGAATATATGAGGTTAAGAAGTTAGGGAAGTTATAAAGCAATTTCAACTAACAACTCCCATTTCCGTTGCGACTTTCGTAAACGCAGCAATACACTGATCGAGATGTGCGGTTTCGTGCGCTGCGGAGATTTGGACCCGGATGCGTGCCTGTCCTTGCGGAACAACGGGATAGTAGAATCCGGTGACATAAATTCCTTCGTCGAGCAAACGGGTTGCCATCTCTTGCGAGCGTTTTGCGTCATAAAGCATTACGGCACAAATGGCAGATTCTGTGGGTTTAATGTCAAATCCGACGGCTTTCATACGCGTCAGAAAATAGTCGGTATTTTGATGCAGTTTATCTTGCAGTTGGTTGGTCTCGCTCATCATCTCCACCATTTTAATGCCGGCTGCCACCACCATCGGAGGCAATGAGTTGGAGAAGAGGTAAGGGCGGGAACGTTGCCGCAACAGATCGATGATCTCTTTCCGTCCGGTGGTGAAGCCGCCGATAGCACCGCCAAACGCTTTGCCAAGAGTGCCGGTGATCAGCTCGATCTTTCCACGCAAATTGAACCGTTCGGTCACACCACGACCTGTATTGCCAACAACGCCTGCCGAGTGCGATTCATCCACCATGACCATAGCGTCGTAACGAAGGGCCAACTCATATATTTTATCTAACGGAGCCACGTTGCCATCCATAGAGAAAACCCCATCAGTAACAATCAATCGAAATCGTCCCGATTGTGCAGCTTTCAGTTGTTTTTCCAAATCAGCCATGTCGGCATTGGCATACCGAAAACGCTGTGCTTTGCACAAACGAACACCATCGATGATGGAAGCATGATTCAATGAGTCGGAGATAATGGCATCCTCTTCGGTGAGTAGTGGTTCAAACAACCCGCCATTGGCATCGAAACAAGCAGCATATAAAATAGTATCTTCCGTACCGAAGAAAGAGGCGATTTTAGCTTCCAATTGTTTGTGCAAATCCTGTGTTCCGCAGATAAATCGTACCGAAGCCATTCCGAAACCCCGCGTGTCGAGAGCATGCTTTGCCGCTTCAATCAGTTTCGGATTGTTAGCCAGTCCTAAGTAGTTGTTGGCGCAAAAATTCAGCACTTTGCGCCCATTGACTTCAATTTCAGCCCCTTGAGGCGATTCGATGATTCTCTCGTTTTTATACAGGCCGGCGTCCTGAATTGCTGAAAGCTCTTGCCTGAGATGCTCCTGAAATTTGGTGTACATAGTGATTTTATACTTTTTAATGAGTGATGCTCTGTATAAACTTGAGCCGCAAATTTACGATAGAATACCCAATGTTATCACACTTTGCAGGTTCATTTTTGTAGTTTCCTTCACATTTTCAGCGTTCTTGCGTCCGGATTCAATTGATCAAGAAGAGACTGTTTTTCAAATAAGAGGGGTTATAAAAAATAATTTCGACTTTTCTTGGTGGTTTTATAATAATCTATTACTTTTGTAGCCGAAAACGTAACGATTCAGCTCATGGCACAAACTTTTGCATATTTCTTTTTTTACTTTTACTTTAGCCAAAGTAAGAGCGGGAGTTTGTTGTCTTAACCATAAGTAATCAATTTTAGGTAGTACAAAAATCCCGCTCAGCAAGCGGGATTTTTTTTTAAGAAGAAAAATCATGATTAAAGTAGCCATTCAAGGAATTGCAGGTTCGTTTCACGACATAGCTGCACAATGTTATTTTGGAAAAGACGAAGTGGAAGTGGTGCCATGCAGCACCTTCAAAGAGCTGTTTGCCTGCCTGGCCGACAACGGTTCGATGGTGGGGATGGTGGCCATTGAAAATACCATTGCCGGAAGCCTTTTGCCAAATTATAATATGCTGCGAGAGAGCAATCTTACCATCATTGGTGAACATAAGTTGCGCGTCAAGCATAACTTAGTTGCTTTAGCGGGACAAACCATTGCCGACATTCACGAAGTACATTCACATTACATGGCGTTGCTGCAATGCGAAGATTTCTTTTTGCAATATCCTTCCATTCGGTTAATTGAAGCTGAAGATACCGCAGCCGAAGGTTTGCGTATCGCCAAACATCATGCAAAAAAACAAGCGGCGATCTGTAGTCGATACGCGGCAGAATTGTTTGGATTGCATATTTTGGCAGAAGATATTGAGACAAATAAGCATAACTTTACGCGGTTTTTAGTGGTCGGGAACGAACTGATGCGGGACAAGTTGAATGCAGACAAGCCACGAGACAAATCCTCGTTGGTATTTTCGTTACCGCACGAAGAAGGAAGCCTCTCGAAGGTATTGACCATTTTGTCGTTTTACAACATCAACCTGACGAAGATCCAATCACTTCCGGTGGTGGGCCAGGAATGGGAATACCTGTTTTACATTGACGTGACCTACAAAGATTATGTGCGTTATCGACAGGCACTCGATGCTATTTTGCCATTAACCAAAAACATGCGGATTCTGGGAGAATATGAAGAAGGAGAACAAACAATATAACTGCATAGACAATAGGAATTTGAAAATATGCCATTCATTATCAACTGTCAATTAATTCCCTAACTTCTTATCTTCTTTAACTTCTAAATTTTGTCCACTAACTATCAAACAACTATGATACGAACCATTCAACCTGCCAATCGATTAAACTCCGTTAGCGAGTACTATTTCTCCACCAAGTTGAAAGAGATAGCCCAGATGAATCGCGACGGGAAAAATGTGATTAGTCTCGGCATCGGTATGCCCGATTTGCCACCGTCGGAAGCCACGATTCAAGCATTAAAACAAGAAGCCGAAAAGCCTGATGTACATGGTTACCAGAGCTATAACGGCATTCCTGAATTGAGGGAAGCGTTCGCGCAGTGGTACAAAACATGGTTTGACGTGACACTGAATTCTGCCAATGAAATTTTGCCTTTAATGGGATCGAAAGAAGGCATCTTGCATATCTCGCTGGCTTTTCTCAATCCCGGGGATGGTGTCCTGGTGCCTAACCCGGGCTACCCAACCTATACTTCAGTGAGCAAATTAGTGGAAGCCAATGTGATTTCGTACGATTTGGATGAAAACAATGATTGGCAGCCTGATTTTGATGCACTGGAAAAAATGGACTTATCGAACGTTAAACTCATGTGGGTCAACTACCCAAACATGCCTACCGGCGCGAGTGCCACGCGAGAATTGTTTGATAAATTAGTGGCCTTCGGCAAAAAACATCAAATCGTTATTTGCAACGATAACCCGTATAGTTTTATCTTGAACGAAAATCATTTGAGCATTTTAGCCAGTGAAGGCGCCAAGGAAATTTGCATCGAAATGAATTCGATGAGTAAGTCGCATAACATGTCGGGATGGCGCATCGGGATGGTAGCGGCCAATGCCCAATTTATCGACTGGATAATACGTGTGAAAAGCAATATCGATTCCGGTATGTTTCGTCCGTTGCAAGTGGCTGCCGTTGCAGCATTGCACAACTCACCCGAGTGGCATCGTGCAAAAAATATCACTGTCTATGCCAAACGTCGCGTTATAGCTGAACAAATCATGCAAACACTTGGTTGCAGGTTTGATTCAAAGCAAGTTGGCATGTTTTTATGGGGACGTATCCCCGATCGTTATGCCGACGCAGGAGAACTGGCAGATGAGGTATTATATCAAGCTAACGTATTTATTACACCCGGTTTTATTTTCGGTACTCAAGGGAAACGTTATATTCGTATTTCGCTTTGCAGTCCAAGAGCAAAATTGGAAGAAGCTTTGGAGCGTATTGAGAAGATAGGAAAAGAAAAATCAGAATAACAATCATCATTAAACAGATAAAACAATGGAATTACAACCAATTTACGAACCAATTACGGAGGAGAATCGTCCGCTCGTGATTGCCGGCCCGTGCAGCGCTGAAACAGAAGAACAAACATTAGAAACAGCACGCCAATTAGCTGCAAAAGGAATTAAAATCTTTCGTGCAGGAATTTGGAAACCACGCACCAAACCCGGAGGTTTTGAAGGTGTCGGTAGCGTGGGATTACCCTGGCTGCGCCGTGTAAAACAAGAAACCGGCATGTTGACCGCGGTAGAAGTAGCCACCGCCAAACATGTCTATGAAGCGTTAAAATATGGCGTTGATATTTTATGGATTGGAGCACGCACCACGGCAAATCCTTTTGCTGTACAGGAAATTGCTGATGTATTGCAAGGTGTTGACATTCCCATTTTAATCAAAAATCCGGTGAATCCTGATGTTGAATTGTGGATCGGCGCTATTGAGCGGGTTTACAATGCCGGAATTCGTCGTTTGGCGGTGATTCATCGCGGATTCAGCACCTACGACAAAACGGTGTATCGCAACATTCCGCAATGGCACATACCTATCGAGTTGCGTCGCCGCATGCCTGAAATGCCTATTATATGCGATCCAAGTCACATCGGAGGTCGTCGCGAACTGATTGCATCCATCTCGCAACAGGCGCTCGACTTGCAATTTGAAGGGTTGATCATCGAATCGCATTGTAATCCGGACGAAGCATGGAGCGATAAGAACCAGCAAATCACACCTGATGTGCTAGAACAAATTCTGCAACATTTGGTGGTGCGTAAGATGAATCAAACCACCGAAGACCTGTCAATTTTACGCCATCAAATTGACGAGCTGGATAATCAACTTTTAGAGGTACTGGCCAAACGATTCCGTGTATCACGCGAAATTGGCACTTATAAAAAGGAACATGGCATGCCTGTTTTACAAACCCTTCGCTATGACGAAATTCTCCATAACCGTGTAGCTCAAGCTGAATCGATCGGCATCAACGGCGACTTTATGAAAAACATTCTTGAAGCCATTCACGAAGAATCGGTTCGGGTTCAATTGGAGTTGATTAATAAATAGGAAGTTACAGAATATAAGAAGATTGGTTTTGGGAAACTGAGGTCATTTTAATTAAACGGCAATTTAACTATAAGGTATGCGGATTTTAATTCTCGGAGCCGGAAAGATGGGCTCCTTTTTCACGGATGTTCTGAGTTTTCAACACGAGGTGGCCCTCTACGATGCAGATCCTAAACGGTTGCGCTTTGTTTACAACACCATTCGTATGTCTCAACTCGATGAGGTAAAGGAGTTTGATCCCGAATTGGTGATCAATGCTGTAACCATTAAACACACGCTAAAGGCTTTTCGCGAGGTGATCCCTTTTTTGTCGAAAGATTGCCTGTTGTCGGATATCGCTTCGGTGAAAACAGGGCTTCCGGAGTTTTACAGGAAAAGCGGGTTTCGTTTCGTTTCCTCCCATCCCATGTTTGGACCGACTTTTGCCAGTCTAAGCGATCTTTCCTCTCAAAGTGCGATTATTATTGCCGAATCAGACCCAAAAGGAAAAACCTTCTTCAAGGAGGTTTATGGTTCACTGAAACTCTCTATTTTCGAGTATTCATTCAAAGAACACGACGAAACAACGGCATATTCATTAGCCATTCCTTTTGCCTCTACGTTGGTTTTTGCCTCTGTAATGAAACATCAGGAAGCTCCCGGAACGACGTTTAAACGCCATTTAAGCATCGCGCATGGGTTATTGTCAGAGGATGATTACTTGTTGACAGAGATATTGTTCAACCCTTACACACCGGAACAATTGGTAAATATTCGCGAACAACTGACTGTTTTACTCGACATTATAGAGAAAAAAGACACGAAAAAAATGCAACACTACTTGCAAAAGATACGGGAAAATATTGCATAAAGATTACTGATAGGGGAAATTCATATCATCCGGGCAGTAAATAATGCCGTTTCTTATTCCTTTTTTGCGACTGTAAGTTGCATTTCACAGGCAGCACAGTCAAAATGCAATTGAAATCGGTCGTGTGTTCCTACTAAGAAAAGCGGTTCGTGGAGCGGAGTTTGAGATTTTTGTTTTGGACACCAGCCTAATTCAAATTTCAAACAATACTTGGTGGTCATCACCGGTTCTTCCGGCATCAACTGACCTCCTGTTTCCAATGCCGGATCAATGGATGTAACGCCGTGACGTTCATAAAATGCACGAGCCTTTTCGTTCGATACATTTCCTAAATAACTAAGCGTTTTCTTTGGATATATACGAGCCTCTTTGACTGGATTTTGTAAAAGGATACGAGTATGTTGAAGCGCCAACGTTTTTTCTACCTGCTCTACCATCATACGTCGCCACGTGCTTAAACGCGATGATGGAATAAACCAATGATTCGAAAGTTCGACCCGTATATCGGATAATGAGAAAGAGGTATCGCCCAACTTTCCGAATTGTTTCGTGATATTTTGTTCGGTAGTTGCTGAGTCGCTTTTCGACAACTCTTTTTCACATGGAAGAAATATCGTCACGGTTGAAAGGTCTTCTGCGACAACATCGAGGGCAAATCCATCAGTTGTTTCGTAAAAATGGAGACTAAGCGAAAGTGTACGTTCAGCCGATTTCTTTGCCAACAACTCTTCAAACGATTGATCAAAATTGCGATAAAGCATTGTTCC
This sequence comes from Paludibacter sp., assembly GCA_027450045.1. Taxonomy (GTDB): domain Bacteria; phylum Bacteroidota; class Bacteroidia; order Bacteroidales; family Paludibacteraceae; genus Microbacter. The sequence continues at coordinate 11,155 of DAIDKM010000010.1, forward strand.
TGTTCTTACAGAAGGCATCTTGAAAGGAAATAACCGTTCTCCTTCTACCCGATTAACCCGAAATCCGGTGAATGCACCATCCTGCGCTACAAAGCAAAGGCCATCGCCATTGTGTAACTCATCCGTTGTTTTCACTGTCAATGTGCCATGCTCTACTTTTTTTACCTGTCCGACAGGCTGTCCAATTGATTTCGGCGTTGATAACTGAACCAATCCACGATTTCGTTGATCAAAGAAATAATCGGTTGCGCCACGATGAAACGTACGTTGCGGATCCGGTTCGAAAAAGAGTTTCACTTTTCCCAAAGAGCTTTTGGAATAGCGATCCGATCCTTCCAACAAACTGTCCAAACGTTGACGATAATAAGCAGTGACATTCTTTACATAGCTCATCTCCTTCAATCGCCCTTCTATTTTGAAAGAAGAAACGCCTGCGTCCATTAATGCAGCTAAATGAGTCGAATAATCAAGATCTTTAAGTGATAGAAAATGACTCTCGTCACGTAACATCTTTCCATCGGCATCTTCCAGACGATACGGCAAACGGCATAACTGGGCACATTCGCCCCGATTGGCGCTTCGACCACGCAATGCCTGACTTGCATAACACTGCCCGCTATATGATACACACAAAGCTCCGTGTACAAAGCTCTCTATCTTAGCGGAAGTTTGAGAAGCAATAGTGCGGATTTGTTCCAACGAAAGTTCCCGAGCCAAGACTATCTGCGAAAAACCGGCACTTTCTAAGAATTGTACCTTTTCTATTGTCCGGTTATCCATTTGAGTGCTTGCATGTAACGCAATGGGAGGCAACGAAAGTTCAAGAAGTCCCATATCCTGAAGGATCAATGCATCGGCGCCTGCCTCATACAACTGCCAAACCATACGTTCAGCTAAAGTCAACTCACTATCCGTCAGGATAGTGTTCACCGCGACATATATTTTGGCACGAAACCGATGCGCATAAGCAACTAATCGGGAAATGTCTTCCACTGCATTACCGGCAGCAGCGCGCGCACTGAACTGTGGCGCACCGATATAAACGGCATCCGCTCCATGATTGATCGCTTCTATTCCGATATCGGCTGTTTTGGCAGGGGCCAGTAATTCAATTTCACGCATGATGTAGAGATAGTTGAATGAGAAACTGAGACAAAGATAATACGCAGGTCGTCTTTTCTATAAACGAAAAAGCGAAAACATCGGAAAGATATTTTCGCTTTTAAGGATGTGGTACCACCAGGAATCGAACCGGGGACACAAGGATTTTCAGTCCTTTGCTCTACCAACTGAGCTATGGTACCATAGCCGATTTGCGGTTGCAAAGGTAAAGAAAAATCCCAAACTGCCAAAACAAAGCCGCTCTTTTTTCAACTATGACGACTAAAATTTGATATTGCAAGTAGTTCCGAATTGTTTAGACGGCTAAAAATCAATGTCAGGAGAAATTATTTAGCTGCTTTTCCCTTGAATGAATCAGGCATGAACGCATCCAATGCCTTAGTAGGTTTGCCGTCATTCCCCCAGCAACTTAAACTGTATCCGCTCCAATTCTGAGCGCCTTCCGGTTCCCAATAAACTACTCCAAGGCCCTTATGATTAGGCACTTCTTTTACTTTCTCAATGACAGCTTTTAGCATATCGTATGTGTTTTGTGGATGATCAGCTTCGCCTCCCACTTCTACCACCATTACTTCTTTGCCATAACGTTTTACCATATCATCTAAATTTTTCCCCAAATCGTCGATGGTGGCTTTGTAATCCGTACCCAACCAAAAAGGATAATAGGAAGCGCCAATAATGTCATAATGAACGCCATACTTGGTGGCATTATCGAAGAATGTTCTGAATCGTTGATTGTTATTTCCTTGATCGAGATGAATAATCACTTTTGTGGAAGGATCCACTTTTTTGGTAGCTTTATATCCTGCATTGAGCAATTGAGCCAACTGATTCCAATGAGCTGTGCTGCCATCAGGCCATAACATACCGCCCGTTATTTCATTGCCAACCTGAACCCATTGAGGAACTATTCCAACTGATTTGAGAGTATCCAGCACATCAAACGTATGCCGGTAAACATCCTTGACTAATTTTGGAAACGGATCATTTGCCCAAGCAGCTGGCTTGTTCTGTTTTTGAGGATCTGCCCACGAATCACTATAGTGGAAATCAATCAATATACGCATACCCATCTTCTTGGCCCGTAATGCCATCTCAACCACATCAGCTTTGCTACAATGACCCGAACGGGGATCGTTTGACGGATTCACCCACACACGGAGTCGAACTGTATTGATGCCATGATCTTTCAAAATAACCAAACAGTTTTTTTGAACGCCATCAGTGCCATAAAACTTATATCCGGTGGCTTCCATTTGCTGCAACCACCCAATATCGGCGCCTCTCACAAATTGCGCATTGATTTCATTTGAAAAAAGGAACGAAAACAAGGTCAATCCAACCCAAATAATGCTTCGTAATGGAAGCTCTAACCAAGATCTTTTCATGTCGTAAAGTGTTGATTAAATAATTAATAGACAAATATTAATACTAAAATTCAAAGCAATGGAGTTATTTTCACCAGTGGTTATTGGCGTTCAATAAACGTGTGAATATTTGAAGCAAAGATAACTGATAATTGGACATCCTAACACGTCAACAATATTTCATCTAAATTATTACGCGATGTGGGGAAAGGTGGAGAGATAAATTCATAAAAAAAGAAATTCTCAACAGTTGTAAGTAAACACGTTGAGAATTTCTTGAAGTGACCCCGACAGGATTCAAACCTGTAACCTTCTGATCCGTAGTCAGATGCTCTATTCAGTTGAGCCACGGGGCCTTATTTTTGCGACTGCAAAGGTAAAGCAAAAGTTCCAATTGTACAAACTTTCTGTGGTCTATTTTGGGAAATATTTTACTAACTACCTTAGAAGAATAAATTAGAAGATGGCTAACAGATCATTCATGCCCAAAAATCCCTTTTTATTGTGAGCAAATTCGGCTGCTAACACCGCTCCCAAGGCAAATCCACGACGACTTTTGGCATCATGTTTAATGCTTATGGAGTCCATCTCAGATTCATAAATCACTTCGTGAATGCCAGGAACATTTCCCTCGCGAACAGATGTGATGGCCAATTGGTTGGCCTGTTGTTCTGCTTCTTTCACCCAGATTGATTTTCGATCAAGTTCTTTTAAAATGATTTCTGCCAACGTAATGGCAGTTCCGCTCGGGGCATCGAGCTTTTGGGTGTGATGCACCTCGACCATGCGTACATTGTAATCGCTGAATGGATTCATCAGTTTAGCCAAATGGCGATTGAGTGCAAAAAAGAGATTGACTCCTAGACTGAAATTTGACGACCAAAACAGGGTGCCATTGGTTGCTTCCATTTCTTGACGTATAACAGGAAGTTGTTCTGCCCATCCTGTGGTGCCACAGACCACTGGAATACCCTCTTCAAAACAACGGTGAAGGTTTGCAACTACAGCATCTGGCCGGGTAAATTCGATGGCAACGTTAGCGCTACGAAACGCGGGAGAATCAAACGTGTCATTTGTTGTTAAATCGATGATGGCAACAATTTTATGACCTCGTTGCAGGGCAATATTCTCAATTTCGTGCCCCATTTTTCCATATCCGATTAGTGCAATGTTCATATTTATAGTAGTTTAATTGGTTTTTTGCAAGGCAATTCTAAAAATAGTGCCTTGATTTATTTCTGATTGTTTGACATAGATTTTTCCCTGATGATATTCTTCGATGATGCGTTTAGCTAATGAAAGACCCAGCCCCCACCCTCTTTTTTTTGTAGTAAATCCCGGATTAAAAATGGTTCTGAAAAGGTGTTTTGCCATTCCTTTGCCGGTATCTTGCACATCAATCAGGTAAAAATGGCTGTTTTCAGTCAGCGTGATGGTAATTTTTCCGCTCCCGTTCATGGCGTCGATGGCATTTTTACACAAATTTTCGATCACCCATTCAAACAACGGCACATTGATTGCAGCTTCCGCGGTGTCGGGTAATTGTTGTTTTACTTCAATGACCACTTTGTTTGAAATACGATTGCGCATGTAGGTTATGGCGCCATCAAGCGCATCCATTATCGGGATGGCGATAAGTTCGGGCTTTGAACCAATTTTAGAAAAACGCTCGGCAATGGTTTTTAGTCGTTTGATATCTTTCTCCATTTCGGGCAAGAGCATGTCGTCAGGGAATCGCGTTTTCAGCAATTCAATCCAAGCCATCAGTGATGAAATCGGAGTGCCGAGTTGGTGTGCTGTTTCTTTGGAAAGACCTACCCAAACTTGATTTTGTTCGGCTTTTTTTGTTCCTGAGAATGCCCAAAAAGAAACAAGAATAAACAATGCGATTACCCCTAATTGGATATAGGGAAAGTAAGCTAATTCTTTGATTAAATATGAATCATCGTAGTATATGTATTGTTTTGTATGTTGATCAATATCAATTTCAATGGGAGGATGTTTGTGTTTTAAACGTGCAATAGTTGCTTCGCGAAAGGCCTGTAGATTTGTTTTAGGTTCTCGAATGTTGCGTGAAGTAATAAAATGATCCTGGCTATCAACCATAACCACAGGGATGGTCGTATTTCCTTCCAATACATGCATGATGAGAGTTAAATCGGCATCACCTTCAGCATGTGCCACTAAACGAGTCGCATCAGCCCAAATTTCTATTTTTTGCCGTTCTTCATTCGCCAATTGATTGACCAACCGATTGGTAAAAAAAAGCGACACCAATGCAATGGTCGATGCAATAGCGATGAATGTCAATCGAAGGTGTATTGGTTTAGTTAGCATGTGAAAAGTTTTGGGTGCTGTTCTTTACTCACATCAATTGCTTTTCGTTCTTTGTTCGAATAGTGGCAGGTCTTGATCCGTTAAATAGAGATGTATTTTTTCGACAACAAATATAGGATATTTTTAGCGATGATAATGGAACCATGATTATTTATGTGTGTTAGTTCATGTCAAATCTTTCATTTTTTAGATTTTAAAAAAAGCAATCAGGTATGACATAAATAACAAACAATGTACAAAGGTTGCTCTTTTGCATAGAATGTTCATGAGGAATTTCTTTTACCTTTGTGTTTGGTTTCGTTATAGGCGAATTGGAGGTTTTTTCAATGAAACTAATTTAAATAAGTATCAGAACGAATGATTTTTTCGTCACTCTGATTGCCAAAGAAATAATGGGAAATAAAAAGAGACATAAGGAAGCATCCCCTTTTCATAATCCGAAAATCCCTTATATAGTAATAAATTTAGCTGTAAATAGCGCTATTTTTTACTTTGTGGTAGGAATATTCCCATTTGTGAATGACGACCCTGCAAAGAAATATGCTTGGCCTTTTTTTCTTTATCAATTTATATGGATCATGTTAGGTATTGCCTATAAAAAATACCTTTCACTTCGGGAACGCACCATTGGGACGGTTGTTATGCAATGCTTTAAAACTGACTTTCTGGCGTTACTATTTGGTATTGGATTATTGATTTTCTTTGCTGATTTCGAGTATTCCATCGGCTTTCTACTGGCACTCACGGGTAGTTTTCTGATAAGTGAGTTGATATTGATTTCGCTCTTTTATTCGTTTGGAGAAGCTCAGCTTGTGGATGCCACGGTTGTTCCTTCTGAAACCATAGCGACTCCTATCCATGCATATACTGAACATCCATTAGATGCAGAAACCGTTGGCACGTTAGAAAAGTTGATACGCGAAGCAGGAGGCGCTCGATTGCTCGAATTTCTTCGAATCCGCATTCGTCCTTTTGTTTCATCGACTCTTTTTGTGAACACTACGTCACGTTTCAATATCGAAAAGGTTAATGTAGATCGTTATGTTACCATTATAAACCTGAAGGCTACGAATGAAATTCGGGAAATTAATGCATTTTTTGCTGCTGTGAATGACAAACTACCCGTTGGAGGTATCTTTATTTCTTGTTTTGAAACGAAAAGTCAGCGAAAGAAAAGGATTCTGGGGGCACATCCTTACATGAGCAATTATTTACAATATGCTCTTGATTACATTTTTCGAAGAATGATGCCAAAGTTAAATTTGACACGTGAATTCTATTTTTGGGTTACAAATGGCACCAACCGCGTATTATCCAAAGCTGAAGTATTTGGTCGTTTGTATTATTCAGGATTTGAGGTTATTGGTCAACGAAAAATAGTTGGACTTTCTTATGTTGTTGCACGTAAAATAAAAGCTCCTATACGACAAGAGACGGCTAATTACAGTCCGATTATTAAATTAAAACGTTTTGGCAAAGATGGCAAAATAATCAAGGTTTTCAAATTGCGAACCATGCATCCATATTCAGAATACTTGCAAGATTATATTTACAAACATCATAACTTACATCAAAGCGGGAAATTCAAAACAGATATACGCATCACAACTTTTGGTCATTTTTTGCGTAGACATTGGTTGGATGAACTTCCAATGATTGTGAATTTTCTGAAAAGGGAAATGAAATTAGTAGGAGTGCGCCCTTTAAGCGAGCATTACTTTCGTTTATATTCGCCCGATTTGCAGCACCAGCGTATTCACCACCGACCGGGTTTATTGCCTCCTTATTATGCCGATATGCCAAATGATTTGGAAGAGATTCAAGCATCAGAACGTCGTTATTTGGATGCTTGCGAAAAACGGGGTACTTTCATCACCGATGTTCGGTATTTTTTCAAAATCATGTATCGCATCTTGTTTCATCGTGCACGTAGTCGGTGATACATTGAATATCAACATTTTGTTTGTAGGATAATTAATTGAATATTTAATTTATTTCTTTATGAGAACCCTATTGCTTGCTTGTTTTCTCTTTTTAACGGTGCCATTGTTTAGCCAGTATATTCCTGAAGATATAAGTTATACTTCAGTATATGATTTTTTAGACGAGATGGCAAATGACGGTGTGATTTCCATTAATACGGCTATCAAACCATATAGCCGTCGATTTATTGCACAAAAGCTGCAAGAAATTGCCAAAAACTCATCTCAGTTGAGTAAACGTCAACGGCAAGAAGCGGCATTTTACCTCAACGATTATCCGTTGGAACGCGACACGTTGCCCGATAACTGGAATATTGTAGAGAACTCGAAAACAGCAGTTTCATTGTGGCCTCCGGGTATTTATTATCGAACAGATACGATGCGGATTCGTCTTACTCCAATTATTGGGTACGAAACCATGCACAACCAAAGTGGATCAATTTCTATTCGCTCGGTAGGAGCTGATTTTCAGGGAATGTTTGGCAAACATTTATCTGTTTATGCCAGTTTAAGAGATCATTCACAAATTGGTGATTTATTATCGAAAGGAGAAAGATTGTTTGCAAACCAAGCAAGCCCATATACAGGCCGAGATACGTTGATGCGTATTCCATCTTATTTAACTCGTTTTCCAGGAGGAGCTTATAAAGTGGACAATGGAACCAATGCAGGCGGTGACTACAGCGAAATGCGCGGTGGCATTTATTACTCGTGGGGTTGGGGAAACGTCGGGTTAGCAAAAGATTATATCGAATGGGGCGATAACTATCATGGATCCAATATTTTGGCTGGAAATTCACCCTCATTTCCATTTATTGCCTTTAATATCAAACCAGTAAATTGGTTCGAGCTGAACTATTTTCATGGTTGGTTGACTTCTGACGTGATGGATTCGACGGATTATTACACTTACAACACAGGACAAAAAGAGTATCGCTATAAAAACAAGTTTATTGCTGCCGATATGATCACTTTTCGTCCGACCCGAGAGCTTTATCTTTCATTTGGAAATTCAATTATATATTCCGAACGTTCCATCCAGCCGGCTTACTTGATTCCGTTAGCATTCTACAAATCAATGGATCACTCGTTAACCATGGGGTCTGAAAATCAAAACTCACAGATGTTTTTTAATCTCAGCTCGCGGAATATTCGCCATTTGCATTTGTTTATGTCAACCTACATTGATGAATTTTCGGTATCTCGGTTAAGTCCTTCCAATCCTCAGAAAAATCCTATTTCGTGGAAGTTTGGCGGCGAACTGAGTGATTATCCTTTTCAGGATTTTTCATTCATCGGAGAATTTACTCGAACGTATGCTTTAACCTATAAACACTTTATTCCGAGTCTCGATTTTACTTCTGGTGGTTATGCTTTGGGCAGTTATTTGTGGGATAACGCACAAGAAATCTATCTGGCAACTACATACAAACCAATTCGAGGCTTATTGCTGAAAGGATCATATACCTATGCCGTGCATGGAAACGAATATGATTACGTTCACGCATTGGCCGATGATATTTTAGCACAACCCTTTATGAAAGACAAGGTATGGCAAAACAAAACAGCTTCTTTTCATGCTACTTACGAAATGGTGAACAATGTATTTCTTCTTTTTGATGTCGATTACAGCGACATAACAGGATATACGCCAACCGATCCGAAAGGGCCGGGTGAGTATCGTACAAATGCTCAAGGATATTTGGATATGTACACGCCTTTGTTCTTGCAAGGGAAAAAATTTACTGTTACCTTTGGCGTAAATGTCGGCTTATAGCCATAACGTGACTTAAAAAAACATGCGCCAGATACAAATGGTTGACTTACAAAGTCAATACGATAAAGTAAAAAACGACGTCAACGCCCAAATGCAGCAAGTGATGGATGCTGCATCGTTCATCAGAGGTGAAAAAGTGACTACCTTCCAACGTCATTTGGAAAATTACTTGAATGTGAAACATGTCGTTCCAGTGGGAAATGGCACGGATGCGTTGCAGATTGCTTTGATGACTTTAGGTCTTCACCCGGGAGATGAAGTCATAACGCCAACGTTTACTTTTATTGCAACAGTTGAGGTAATTGCTTTGTTGGGATTAACGCCGGTGCTGGTGGATGTCGATCGTGAAACGTTTTGTATGTCGCCAAATGCCGTTCGTAAAGCGATTACTGAAAAAACAAAAGTAATTTTACCGGTACATCTCTTTGGACAAAATGCTGACATGGAATCGTTGAGAGCCATTGCACAAGAACATAAACTTTATATGGTGGAAGATGCTTGTCAGTCGATGGGATCCCATTATACCTTTCAAAATGGCGAAAGCTATTCTTCCGGTTGTATGGGAAATATAGGCTGTACATCATTTTTCCCATCTAAAAATTTAGGCTGTTTTGGCGATGGCGGTGCTCTTTTTACAAATGATGATACGTTGGCAACAACCATTCGCTCCATTGCAAATCATGGGATGGAAGTACGTTATCACCACGATCGGATTGGCGTCAATTCACGGTTGGATAGTTTACAGGCAGCTGTGCTGGATGTAAAACTTGCCCATTTGGATCAATACATTGAAGCGCGTCAATCAGCGGCAGAATTTTACAATCGAGCTTTTACTGATTGTGACAAGATAACTATCCCGGTGTATCAGCCTCAATCAACTCACGCGTTTCATCAATATACAGTACTTTTGCATGATGTTGATAGAAATACAGTACAAGCCAAATTGACGGCAAAAGGCATTCCTTCGATGGTTTATTATCCGATTCCCATACATTTACAAAAAGCGTATGCCTATCTGGGGTACAAAACCGGTGATTTCCCGATAGCGGAGCAACTTTCGCAACAAGTGCTTTCGTTGCCCATGCACACTGAACTGGATGAAGAACAACTAAACTACATTGTCACTTCGTTGAAAGAGACTTTGCAATAGATAATTTTAGAATAGCATCAAATCTGTCTTTTATTTAATATCCAATGTCCTATTTTGCTCACGAAACAGTAGTGATTGACCAGCCGTGTACCATTGGTGATGGAACAAAAATCTGGCATTTTTCGCATATTATGCCACATTGCGTGATTGGCGACAATTGCAATATTGGCCAAAATGTAGTTGTTTCGCCGGATGTCGTGCTTGGACGCAATGTGAAGGTGCAAAATAATGTATCGATCTATTCGGGTGTTATTTGCGAAGATGATGTATTTTTAGGGCCATCTATGGTTTTCACCAACGTGATGAATCCCCGAAGTGCAGTGAATCGTCATGCCGAATTCAAAAAAACATTTGTGCGTCAGGGAGCGTCCATTGGAGCCAATGCCACCATTGTATGTGGCATCAGTATTGGCGAATATGCCATGATTGGCGCAGGCGCTGTTGTGACAAAAGATGTGAAGTCGTATGCATTGGTTGTCGGGAATCCTGCCCGTCAAATGGGTTGGGTGAGTGCTTATGGAATGAAATTGCACTTTGATGAACAAGGTCTTGCAACTTGTTCTGAAACCGGTGAAGTGTATCAGTTGCAAGATCATAGTGTTACAAAATTAATTACCTAAAAATGAGTCGTATAATAAAATTTGCTGTCGTAGGACAAGGTCATATCGGTAAACGACATGCCGAAATGATTCGCCGCGAACCGAATGCTGAATTGATTGCCGTATGTGATATTTTGTCGAAAGAACAATTAGGCTTAACTAACTTGCAGGAGCGATTCTTTTCTTCGATTGAAGAGCTGCTGAATGCCAATTTAGATATTGATGTAGTAAATATTTGTACTCCAAATGGATACCATGCAGAATATGCTATTCGGGCGTTGGAAAAACGATATCATGTTGTGATTGAAAAGCCGGTTTCGCTCACACGCGCTGATGCTGAACGCATCTTGCATACTTCCTTGTCGGTGTCGCGTGATGTATTTTGTGTGATGCAAAACCGTTATTCACCACCATCGGTGTGGCTTAAAGAATTAATAACGAATAAAACATTGGGGGATATTTTTATGGTGCAACTCAATTGTTATTGGAATCGCGATGCACGTTATTACAAAGCAGGCAACTGGCATGGCGATAAGCAATTGGATGGCGGCACCTTGTTCACGCAATTTTCGCATTTCATCGATATTATGTATTGGCTATTCGGAGATATTACAAATATTCATGGCAATTTCAAAGATTTCAATCACCAACAATTAACTGATTTTGAAGACAGTGGCGTAGTTACTTTCGATTTTTTACAAGGTGGAATGGGAGTTCTAAATTATTCTACTGCTATATGGGACGCTAATTATGAAAGCAGTATCACCATAATTGGAGCACAAGGCACGGTGAGGGTTGCCGGTCAATACATGAATGAAGTAACTTATTGTCATGTAAAAGATTATGAAATGCCTGAGTTGGCTGCATCCAATCCACCCAATGATTATGGTCTATACAAAGGTTCAGCGCAAAATCATCATTACATCATACATAATGTGATTGAAAAACTTTTGGGAAATAGCCCTATTACCACCAACTTGCTGGAGGGAATGAAGGTAACCGAAATCATTGAAAAAATCTACCATGTACGTGATACACAATGGAATAAAAAAAGGTAACGTATAATAAATCAATTTATTATGATTCAACGTATCCAAACTGTTTATTTATTTATTGTCAGTGTATTGTCGGTTATTGTATTCTTTTCACCGATAGCTGCCATTATAACAAAGGCAAACGTTTTTGAGTTGTCTTATCGTGGATTCATTTCATCGCCTCCAATTGACGCGTTGCATTCTTCAACTTGGGCATTAACACTGGTGGGGGCATTGATTCCGGTTGTTGCGTTTGTCACCATTTTTTTATTTAAGAAAAGAAAGCTGCAAGTGACGATGTGTTATATCAATTTTCTGTTGATAGATGCCTATTACATCGTTGCAATTGCCTCATTGTGGTTTGCCGATCAGCAATTAGCTTTGCCTTCACGGTGGTCGTACCATTATGCCATTATTTTGCCGGTAGTGAATATGGTATTGACTTTTATGGCTATACGCGCTATCAATAAGGATGAAGCTTTAGTACGTTCTCTCGACCGACTGCGATAAACAAGAAAAGGACGTACAAAAAAAGCATCGAGGAACTGATAATCAGTTATTCGATGCTTTTTTTGTACGATATTAAAACGATCAGGCTGGACGAATCTGACCATCCCCGATAATTAACCATTTGTAAGTTGTCATTTCGTGCAGCGCCATGGGACCTCGCGCATGCAATTTTTGTGTGCTGATGCCTATTTCAGCTCCCATACCAAATTGTGCACCATCCGTAAAAGCCGTGGAGCTATTGGCATAAACACATGCTGCATCTACTTGTTTTTGGAAACGGGCAACATGATCTTCATTTTCACTGATAATGGCTTCGCTGTGCTTAGAACTGTATCGATCAATATGCTGCATCGCTTCGTCTATCGAATCAACAGTCTTTATTGCCATTTTATAATCTAAAAACTCGGTGCCGTAGGATGCTTCGGCGGCTCTGGCTAATAAATAGTCAGGGTAGTGGCCTTTGAGGATATCGAAAGCAGGTTCGTCGGCATAGATAACAACATTGAATGTCGCTAATGATGCTGTAAGCTCAGGCAAATCACTCAACCGACTGCGATGAATAATGGCACAATCCAATGCATTGCAAACACTGACGCGACGGGTTTTGGCATTGTTAATGATAGCCGCTCCTTTCTTCACGTCACCATATTCATCAAAATAGGTGTGGCAAATACCTGCGCCTGTTTCGATAATTGGCACCCGCGCATTGTTTCGTACAAATTCAATCAACCCCTGACTGCCGCGAGGAATAATTAAATCGACTTTGCCCACGGCGTTGAGCAACTCAAGGGTAGCTTCGCGCTCAGGAGGCAATAAATTGACAATATGCGGATTAATTTGAAATGTAAGCAAAACATTTTGAATAAGTTGTACAATAGCTGTGTTGGAATAAACAGCATCAGTGCTTCCTTTCAGCAAACAAACATTCCCTGATTTCATACACAACGAAAAAACATCAAAACTCACGTTGGGGCGGGCTTCATAAATGATGCCGATAATACCGAACGGCACACTGATTTTTTTTAGCAACAAATCATTCGGGAGCTTGCGCTCAGATAATATTTCTCCTACTGGAGACGGGAGTTCCGCTACGTGATGCATCTCTTGGGCAATTGAAGCAATTCTGGCCGCAGTGAGCTTCAAACGATCATATTTCGGATCGTTTTTGTCCATTTTATCCAAATCTTTTTGGTTGGCTTCCAAAAGGGCATCTGCTTTGGCAACAGCTTGTTCGGCAACTGAAACTAAAACCTGACGTATGGTGTCGTCATCCAATTGACATAAGCTGTTTGTCGCTTGTTTTGCTTGTTCAAGAATCAGGGATAAAGAGTTCATGATTTAGGATGTTGATAAAGATGATATAAATTAATCAGAATAACGATTCCATTTGCTACAATAACCGGAATACTTGGCAATAAAATACCATAGGCTACAAAAAATGCACACCCAATACTATTGATGATACGAATGTGATTTACATTTTTGAGGACAAATGACAGGACAATGGTTGCAGATGCTGCATAACCAAGTAAATCTATGTAGTTCATAATTTGCTGTTATTTTTAGAGAAAAAAGGGCGCAAATGTACCGTTTATTTTTCAAAAACATAACTCCAAAAATGACATTTATCAAAAAGTATACGCTACGGGAAAAAGTACCGTTTAATTTTATTTTTTATCTCCTGGAATACAAGCTCTTGCATCCATTTGATAGCATTGTCACTCCATCGTTGCGGATGTGTAGTAATCATTATTTGGTCAGGTAAATGACCACGACGAATGGCATTGATCACTTCATCCGTTGTTTTGAGATTAAACTGATAGGGTGAATCTACTTTATCCCTTCGATTGCTTTGTGTATCGTTCCATTTTCTTCCTGTATCAGTAAGGTAGGCTACGTGCTGATAATCAATGTCAAAATATGGCTCTCCGATAATTTCCCATTGATGATAATCGAATGTATTCCATATATCCCGATTATCGTAAGGCAAAGTTGGACTCCCATGCATGCTGATGGTTTTAATGGGATAGAACTGTTGAAAATAGTGCAGATGTTCAGCAAACAGCACAATGGCTTTTGTCGCGTCACCCTTGGCAAGCGTCAAATCTTCATAGTGGTATCCGATTTCATGTCCCAGCGAAGCAATGCGTTTTATTGCTTCAGGATCGTTGCTTTGAGGAACAATGCGAAAATAATAGGTCGCTTTAATCCCCATCGTATCCTCGATTTTGGCAAACCGGCAAGCATGTGTTGTCCGTGCATCAATATCGTGGCGCAACATGACAAACCGGCCTTCCGTATTGCCTTGACAGAACGATTCGAAGGTACGAAAAGTATATCCCTTATTCTGTAAAGCTCGCAGTAATTCGATATATTTTTGATTTGTAAAATCCATGTTGATTCAAAATTATTCTTTTATGACCAATCTATTAGCGAAATGTTAGTGGATAGGTTGGCTGCGTCAAGACTATTTTTTCACTTTCGGGATAATGCTCTATAAACCATACCAAGAAAGCGGTTACGTCAATTTTATCGGATAGAAAGCTTGCCCGTCTTGTTTGCCAGATGGCTTTCAGATTAGGCATTGCAAGTAATTGCCCGATGGTTTCAGTCATCTTGGAAAATTGCTCCGGCTTAAATCCATACGCAAGTTGGTAGCGATGCTCCAATTCTTCAATCACTGATAATTGCCCTACCAACGTGTTACATCTGAAAGCAGGCGTGCCAAGAATGGCTGCTTCGGACGTCATGGTTTGGCTGTCGCCCACGAACAGTGTTGCATAATAAAGCAGGTGATGAATCTTGTCGGGCGGGATCGTCATTTGGTACAATGCCAGCTCCGGCTCAATATTACGTTCAGTTGTGATCAATACTTTTCCATGTGGCTCAAGGAGCTTGATCAGCTCAAGCTTTTGTGCCAACGAAAGCCCTTGAACGTTGCCATCATGATGGGCTTTGAAAGCATTGAATCTCATTACAAAATAAGGTTCCCCCGCATGTAATCCGATCGTTTCTAAAATGGAAGAATCAGGAACAAATCGGTTGGGATGCAAATACGCCAATTCATGACTGCCTTGATAAAACACAGTAGGTGTTTTTTTTCGATGCCCTTCCAATGGTTTTGGTGACAATACGACATTGGCAAACGGGTGTGCAAATCGAACCGTTAAAGGTTCAACGAAATCATCATCATCGTCAAAAAAAAGAGACGAAAATCCATTTAGTCGGGCAATGTGTGCTAAAGTAACTGAAGAACCAATCCCTATATCGATTTTGTGATGACGGGCAATTCGTGATAACAAGTAATTATATTCAACTTGCATCAACACTTTTCCTGTCAGCGAATCACGCTTTTTCCCACCAAGCGGAATATAGTCAATGTGCTCCTTTTCTAAAAGCTGCTTCGCTGAAGGAATGTCTTTTACGGTTATAATTACCCTATGTCCATTCGCTTGTAAAATACGGATGGCATGTTTAAATAAGTGTACGTGACTCGGGTGGCAAATATCTATAAGAATGTTCATGCTCTATGTCAAGTGGTTAATGCAAACTCTGCCAAAAACGAAAGGCAACACCCATGAATGCAAAGATAACGTTATTATGAATGATTTCGTAACGCCCAAAATTGACTAAAGTTCCTCCAAATCGTAGTTTGTAATCACGAACACCGTAAGGAACGTTTGGCTTTCCGGCTCCACCAAAATCAAACCGTGTGAAACCTTCAGCCTTGCTTCTCAAAAACACTTCCCAGGGGAGCAAATCATTGGGGCGCAAAGAAGAAAACTTTTGATCACTTCCTGCATACCAATCAAAAATTTGCGTTTTGTAGGAAAGCACATAGCGGGTCCCTATCAATTGTTGGTGGTGAAAAGCCCCATAAACTTTTAAATACCCTTTCGGGATTAATGTATCGAAAGCATGGTCAAAAAACACCTTCTTAGCCAAAGGAAGCTTCTCACGTCGATATACATTGCGGAGTATGTGCCACGATTGTTCTCGTTCTTCTGTAGTGATAAGTTCACGAACTTCAACTTGTTGTTTTTGAGCTTGCCGTATCTTGTTTCGTCTTTTAGGGTGCATCTCCTGCCAGAGCGTTTCTTCTGACTTTTGCAATTCAATGAGAATATCTAAATGCTCTTCAAATCTTGCATTAACATGTTGAAATGCCACTTGCCATTTGGATGTATCAAATTGATTACGAAACTGAGTATAAATGGCACGATATTTCATCGTTTTGCAATAGCTATTTAAAAGCATCTCTGCCACTTCGGGATGTTGGTCATCAATCAGAGGGCCACCAACCACAATAGCTCGTGAAGTGACATATCGTCCAATTCCATTGTAAACGCTGCTACGAATAGCGACCAACAAGCCAACTAATTGTTCTCTTGAATCAAACGCTGCTACAACATAAGGCGTGTATCCTTTTACCTCACGATGCAAATCAACATAATCAGGTGTGTGAAAGAAATTTCCCTGCGGATGCCCTTCGACAAATGATGACCACTTCTGCCGATCAATCTCACCGACAGTTTGTGTAATGACATAGTGATTTTCAATCAGGCTCATTGGCTTATTGTCAATTGATAAATAGCTTTAACGCGCAAAGCTATAGCATTTAAATCAATACCTGCTTGTTTAATTCTCTTTCGCCCCTCCGTTCGCTTTCCGGAATGAGAAAAATCAATGGCTGACTGTAGTTTGTTGGCAATATCGTCTTGTTCGTGAGAAGCAATATAGCAACCTTCTATGTCTTTGATGAAACTTTTTACGTCGCCAACATCCGTCGAAACAATGGGGCAATTGCAGGCCATGGCTTCTTTGATAAATTGCGGAGACCCTTCGGTGAAAGAAGTCATCAGCGCAACATCGGTGGCATTGAGCAGCAAGTTGACTTCTTCGCGTGTAAAGCCCACCAAAGGAATAAGCTGCGTTTTTGGCAACAACGAAACGGCTTGCTGAGCCAGTACAAAATTCTTGACTTTGTCTTCAGGATTACCCGAAAAAACGATATACTTACCTTCTTGCGCCCAACCAAGCGATTCTCGCGCGACTTGTTTTTCAATGGGATGAAACATGGACATATCGACACCACAGGGAATAACGGAGTACCTTTTTTTATGACGGATGGTGTCGGCTAACCGCTGTGACACAAAAATGTTATAATGCGACAATCGGATGGCAATGTTGGAATAACGTTTAACCCTTGGGTCGTTAATGTCGCTTCCGTGATAGGTGGTAACGACCGGCACGCGGCGTTGCAGGTTGGCTAATAATCCCGACAATCCATAGTGGGCATGAATCACATCTGGTTCAAACGTTTTGATGGTTTGTTTTAATAAAGAAAGCGATTGAAGGTATCCCTTTATTCCCTTTTGCTCAATAAAGAAATAGTCAAGCTCAATGCCTGACGCACGTAGGCTTTCGACTTGTTCCGTGATAAATGGAGCTACCTTGCCGTTCGTTTTGCTGCAAACGATCAAAATTTTCACTTGATAATGCTTTTTATATAGGTCGAATGAATTTCGCAACGTACTGTCATTCTTTCTGATTTCTCTTTATTCAATTGAATAACAATGAATTTTAACGCTGTCTTGCAAATCCAATGAGTGCACAAAGATAACCATTTGACTTTGGATAATATGCGTTTTAGATGTCGTTTTTTCTTCCTATGACTTCTGTTTATTCGTTGAATCTATTTCAAGTTTTATTTCGTCGTTATACTCAGGTTCATTCCTACATGCTCCGCTTTATAACCACATTTGGTTTTTGAATTACAAACAGATAAATCATGTATTTCACATACACAATTCATAGATAACCCATAGTATTTTAATATGAGATATCTATGGGATGTGTAAGGGTTATCTATGGGATATCTATATAATATCTTAAATGAAACCCACATGACAATCAATTGACGCCCGAGAGGATGAAAATTAGGTGCAAACAGTCAGATTGCTAGTATTTAGAAGTTTTGTATTTTTGGTGTGGCATAAGCCGGAACATAAAACAAAACGACAATGGAAGCACCTGAAGTAACATTTAAGCAAGTCGTATCCCGTGGATGCGGACTTGATGTACACAAAAAGGTAGTAGTAGCTACCATCGATGGGGAAGGAATAAAAAAGCAGACACGCGAATTTTCCACCATCACGAGTTCTTTGAAAGAATTGAGAGATTGGTTATTGGAACATGGCATCAGCCATGTAGCCATGGAAAGTACCGGTGTGTTTTGGAAACCGGTTTATAACATACTAGAGCCTGCTGGATTAATTGTTTGGATTGTGAATGCAGCGCACGTGAAATACGTTCCGGGCCACAAGACAGACAAAAAAGACAGTGCATGGCTTTGCAAGTTGTTATTAGCAGGGCTTTTAAAACCAAGTTATATACCTGCAAAAGAACAACGGGAGTTACGTGATTTAACACGATACCGAACCACTTTGATACAAAGCAATGCTTCGAACAAGAATCGGATTATCCGTATTTTGGAAGATGCCAATATAAAGTTGTCGAGTGTATTAAGTTCAACCTCTGGAGCTGTAGGTACAAAGCTGATTAACAAACTCTGCGATGGCATGGAGGTAACCATGCAGGATATAGAGGAAGTTTATCACAAAAAGTTAGAGGCAAGTAAGGAGGAAATTTACGAAGCTTGTCAGGGATTTATTACGGAACACCATGTGTATATGCTTCAGCTTATTCGCAAAGAAATTGCAGACACTGAGCAGACCGTTGAAAGTCTGAGCAAGCGCATAAAAGAAGTTTTATCACCTTACGACAATGCATTGGAACTACTGAAAAAAGTACCGGGAATTAGCTCTAAGAGTGTCGAGGACTTGGTTGCTGAAATTGGTTTAGACATGAGTGTTTTCCCAACCGAAAAACATTTAGCTTCGTGGGCAGGTATGGCTCCGGGAAACAACGAGAGTGCTGGTAAAAAAAAAGCGGAAGAACCACACAAGGAAACAAGCAAGTAAAAGCAGTACTTACCGAAATTGCTTGGGCAGCAACAAGAACAAATAAAACATTTTATCGAGAAAGATACCAAAAACTGGCAGCACGACGAGGCAAAAAACGAGCCTTAATAGCAGTAGGACATTCGATCCTGAAGTCTGTCTATCATATCTTGAATGATAAATGTGAGTATAAAGAACTCGGAGCAGAATATTTGATAAGTAGAACTGAAGCTAAACGCAAAGCCTATCTGAAAAGCGAATTAAGCAAATTAGGATATGCCGTTGAATTAAAGGAACTACCACCTATAGAAAAAGCAGGATAGTAAAACAAACCATACAAAGGTCGATTTTTTCTGACACCCGTTGTTTGCGAACAACATCGAAGTCGAAAATGAAACTGATCTCAACAGCTAAGTACCCAAGAGAGTGATTAGAACACGTGTATGAAATTTTTATAACTCTTAGCTGTTCAACATTCCCCAAAAAGCCAATTGTCGCATTTGCCTTCAGACAAGTGCTCTCTTTTCTTTTGTGTTTATCGAATTAAATGGCATGATTTAAAACAAAAATGAGGTGATTTGCCTCATTATTAATAAATTATTTACGTATGAAAAGGCGTTCAAAATGCGAAGAAAATACGAATCAATAATGAAACCCATGAGGGAGTACCGTGTGGGTAATACGAAAACCGCCGTGTACAATAATGTGCACGGCGGTGATAAAAAATAGTCTATAGAATTTCTATAATGCCTGTTTGAATACTACTTGTCGATCGTTATCTGATCAGCATCTTTTTCGTGAGTCTCACATTGTCAGCTTGCAGCGTGTAATAATAAAGTCCGCTGGCGAGGGATTGTTTATTTACCTGTACTTCATAAGTGCCTGCACTTTGATAGCTGTTTGCTAACGTGGCTACTGTTGACCCTACAACATTCATTACGGTGAGTGTTACCTGACAATCTTTGGGGATAGAATAACGAATGGTGCCGGACGAGACAATCGGATTCGGTGAATTTTGTCCCAGCGTGTAACCGGTGTTTTCCGTAGGATTTTGAATGCCGGTTGAGCTTCCACCGCATGTAAAAGTGGTATCCTTCATGGTATAAGTTGAAGGCATCCAGTTGTATGCAAAACTTGAGTTGGTCGTTTTGGCGAAAATATTGCTGATGGTGTATGTAGCTGCTTGTGCATCGGTCAATTGATTTCCGTAATAATCTACGTTGGTAGAACGATTTGTATAACTCGATCCTGGACCGGTGCATTTATACTCGGCAAAGAAGGGGTTCAATCCACCTGTCATGTTGAGCCAACCCTGAGGATTTAGCGTTGCAGGCTCATAACAGGTAACGTAAACAGCTTTGGGTGAATTTTGCCACGGCCTTCCAAGGTAGAAACTTGACATGGCGTTGCCGTTAAAATCAAGGGTTCCGGCTGGAAGCGATGACAGAGTACAATTCAAAAATACATACCCGAACGAAGAGGCGGCATCGGTGTTTGGAGCACAATTGACTCCACCATTTCTGTTGACATAGGTGGTACAACTGTTGAGTACCATTACGCCATTGCCAAAAATAAAGTCAACGCTACCTTCAATATAACAATCCTTCATATAGATACGGCCATTGCTGTTGGTATAGTATGTATCCTGATAACCAAGCAATTTGCAGTTGTAATATTGTTGGCGGTCGCCTTTCGTGCGTAGCGCAACAGCTTGCTCAGCGCCTGTACCTGTGGAACCATCGTTTTTCTGCGTATTTTGGAACGTAATGTTGGCAGCATAAAAGTCATTTGGATCGATGGCTACGCTAAACGAATTGTTAGTTCCCCATGTTCCCCCTGCCCCATTCGATTCTCCTGCATACGCATTGTAGGTTATAATACATGAATCAGGATTTTCACCAATTAAATAAACATTGGGTTTGGTTGCGGCAAGTTCGCATTTC
Organism: Paludibacter sp.; assembly: GCA_027450045.1. GTDB lineage: Bacteria > Bacteroidota > Bacteroidia > Bacteroidales > Paludibacteraceae > Microbacter. Next base: position 31,938 of record DAIDKM010000010.1, read on the forward strand.
TCTGTGTAAACACCCGGTTTCACATAGATGATCCAACGTCCCGTGTAGTTGTCGGGTACGGCATTAAAGGCGGCCTGTATGGTGTTGTAATCGCTACAGGCATCTTTTCCGACGGTTTTAATTACATCGGGAGCTACCGCTTGTGTGGTGAATGTTGAATCGCTACCATAACCTGTTCCGGTACTGTTGGTGGCAAAAGCACGTACATGATAGGTTGTTGAAGGAAGCAATCGGTAGAGTGAGCAGGTGTATGCCCCCAGTCCGTTGCCATTAGTAGATAGAGAATCGGCAATAGTAGGATCGGCTGAAGTGCTCCAACAAATGCCGCGCGTGGTAACAGTTGAACCTCCCCAGTCTGTCACGTTCCCGCCACTTGTAGCCGTTTTGGCTAAGATGGCCGAAACGGTGTTCGTACTGACAACAGGCACTGTAAGCGTTGCCATAGTGGCAAACGTTGCGACACTGCCATAGCTTGTTCCGGCTGAGTTTGTAGCGTATGCTCTTAGGTTGTATGTAGTCCCGGGAGTAAGGCCGGTGAGTTGTGTGGTAAAGGAACCCGATCCCGTACCGGTTGACACTTTTGTATCACTCAACGTAGGAGTAGAGGATGTGGTGCTATAGACAATACCTCTGTCGGTAACCGTTGCGCCTCCATCAGAAGAGACATTGCCTCCGGTAGTGGCAAAGGTGGTGGAGATACTCGTCACGGCTGTTGTGGTAATTGTTGGAGGATCGGCGGTGACACCAGTCACTCTACCGTAAACAGCAATGCTATCCAAACCGACTAATTTCCATTGGTCGCCTGAAGTGGAGAGTGAATAGGGATACAATCGTATGTAAATGGCTTGTCCGGTGTCCACGGTATCTTTGGTACTTAATGCACTGATTGTTTTTGTGAAAACACTGCTGGTTAATGCAATATCACTCCCTAATTTGGTACCTGTGGCTAACGTGAAGGAGGGGTCGTTCGAGTAATAAACGGACACTCGCAGATCACTGGTAGCCCAAGCTGCCAATTTCGTGGAAATACTATCAACCACTAAGGTTCCTCCCGATTTTGGAGATGCTGCAAATTGAATGTAGCGACCTTCTGCAGGTCCTGTTTCCGCTTGCCAAATGGTGCCGGTATAGATAGATTGTCCATTTATCCCACCGTATGATAAATTGCCATAGTTGGTCAGGTTGCTCAAGGCAGTAGTACCAGCTAACATAGTACCGGTAAGGACACTGGAAGTAATATCGGATGTGCATGGCCAGAGAACGGAAGAGGATACAGGCACAGATTCAGTGTTACCTCCAACAACCACATTCAGCATGGCTAAATATTTTCCGCTTTCGCCGGAAGCAGAATCCCAAGGATAGATACGCACGTAAATAGTTTGACCCGGATTTAAGGTCACCCCAAGAGAAGAAAATTTTACTCGTTGCAATGCAGTGGAACTTAGTGCATAAGACGACCCTACTTGCGTTGATGTGGCAAAGGTTGAATCGGTGGAATAGTAAATGACGGCATGTAAGTTGTTGGATGACACAGCCCCGATTGTCATGGCTATGGAATCGACATAAAAGATACTGCCTGTTTTTGGTGACGCTGCAAATTGAACATACCGAGCACTGTTCATTGCTGTTTCTTGTGGCCAGGTGCCATTGATTTTAACGCTTTGTACAGGTACCGTGCCAACTGATTTGCCGGAACCATAAACCAAGTTAGCGTTAGGAGCTAATAATTCGTTCGCAGCATTTGCCTGTCCTGTGGTAGTTGCCGTGTAAATGGCAGTTGTGCCTGAGAGCAGTGGCCAAAGTGCCGAAGCGGGATTTGATGCACGCAAAGGTTGCATGGCACCCAAAAGAACCATTGCAACAATAAAGAGTAACGCTGTTTTTTTCATAGATGTGTTTTTAGAAGATTAGAAAATAGATACGTATTGTTTATGCAGATTTGAGAGCGCTGTTTTTTTCTTTCGATTTTGATGGATGGGAATATAGTAAACGGACACGAGAAAAGTTTATCGTCCATGATTACCTTACATATTTTCGCTTTTATTCTATATATTACATCAAATCAGAAGCAAAATGGTCAGAAAAGCTTTGTATTTGTCACCTTGTTTCTTCGTTCATGACATATAATTTGGGATTTCGTTTTCGTGCACGAAAATAATACTAAATGGAATAGCTTGGTTCAATTTATTGATTATTAACTTGTTTAATGCTGATTTTGCAGATGTATAAAGTCAAATGTTGATTCAATAATCTTTATATCAATGAATTTCTATTTTAAGCTCCAAATTCCACCCTCACAATATGAATGGACGGTTTTCTATGAGGTGATGGCTGTTCAATGACCTTCTATTGAAAATTGAGGGCTCGCGTTGCTTCAGCCATTATTTATATCGAAAAGACACGGTAGCGATGCGAAATGTATACTTATACAGTCCTATTTGTTTATATGCATTAACATTTGCATAAAGAGAAGCCCATTTTGGATCATTCAATTTACGCAGCAATATTTTGAATAGCTCAATTAGGCATAACGCATTGATATATATAAATATAATATTATTGGTTGACATGTATTCTTTTTCGGTTTCTTGTGTGACACATTGTTGTTGTATTGATTATCTTTGTATTTTTATTCTCAACAGATCAAGTCTTTTCATAAAAACACCTCTTTTTAGAGCAGAAATTTTGTTTTAGGGCAAAAAATGCGGATATTTGTAGCTTCAAATGGCCATATTGTAACGATTTGATATATTTGCCCTACAAACAGTATCACTTGATAAAAAAGTAGCTGTCGTTGATATAATCAAGAAATTTCGTCAAATTGAAACGTGGGTCAGATAAAAAGAGAATGTATAACGATAATGATATGAAACCAGTAAGTAAAAGTCCTTTTGCTTTTCCGCCGATGCAGGGTTTATATGACCCCGATTATGAGAGAGATGGTTGTGGTGTGGGTTTGGTGGTGAACATCAAAGGAGGTAAATCACATGACATAGTTGAAAATGGATTGCAAGTACTCGAGCACATGATGCATCGCGGTGCTGAAGGCGCCGATAATAAAACAGGAGACGGAGCCGGGATTTTAGTTCAGATTCCGCACGAGTTCATCTTGCTGCAAGGAATTCCTGTGCCTGAAAAAGGCAAATATGGCACCGGCCTTTGCTTTATGCCTAAAGACGGGTTACAACAAGCGATCTTCTTATCCATAATTAAAAAACAGGTGGAAAAAGAAGGATTGTCGTTGCTATCCATTCGCAACGTTCCGGTCGACAGCGATGTTCTGGGTGCGGTCGCTATTGAAGCAGAACCTGATATAAAACAATTGTTTATCACAGGCTGTTCAGATCCCGTCGTTCTTGAACGCAAATTGTACATGGTTCGTAAGCGTATCGAGAAGGATTTATTGCAATCGGACTTAAAAGACAAGGATCAGTGCTATATTGTCAGCTTATCGACCAAGAAGATCATATACAAAGGGATGTTGTCATCCATGCAATTGCGAAGCTATTTTCCCGATCTGACAAGCCCTTATTTTACCAGCGCGTTAGCATTGGTGCATTCTCGTTTTTCGACCAATACATTTCCAACATGGTCGTTGGCACAACCTTTCCGTTTGCTTGGCCATAATGGAGAAATCAATACCATTCGAGGTAATCGCAGTTGGATGCAGTCACGCAAAAGCGTCCTGAATCCGGAACTGTTGTGCCCGATAGATGAGCTCGATCCGATTGTGCAACCCGGTATGAGCGATAGCGCCACGTTGGATAATGTACTCGAGTTCTTTGTGATGAGCGGCATGAGCATACCACACGCTTTAGCGATGTTGATTCCTGAAAGTTTCAATGACAAAAATCCGATTTCGGCTGAATTGAAAGCGTTTTACGAATACCACAGCATCTTCATGGAACCGTGGGATGGTCCTGCTACGTTGATCTTCTCGGATGGACGTTATGCCGGCGGAATGCTTGATCGAAACGGGTTAAGACCGGCACGCTATCTGATCACGAAAAACGATGTGATGGTCATTGCCTCCGAAACGGGTGTTCTTCCATTTGACGCTTCACAAATCAGGCAAAAAGGAAGATTGCGGCCGGGGAAAATGTTGGTGGTTGACACAGAAGAGGGAGTCGTTCATTCCGATGTTGAATTGAAAGAGCAATTAGCTTCCGCCTATCCATACAAGGAATGGCTTGAAAAGAATCGCGTCATTTTAGGAAAGTTATCATCTGGTCGACAAGTAAACCACAACGTGGAGAAATACGAAACCATGTTGCGTGTTTTTGGCTACAACAAAGAAGACATTGAACGTATCATGATCCCGTTAGGCTTGTCAGGCGCTGAGCCAACAGGTTCGATGGGGAATGACATTCCACCGGCAGTTCTGTCGTCGCAACCACAACGATTGTTTACCTATTTCCGTCAACAATTTGCGCAAGTGACAAATCCTGCCATCGACCCTATTCGCGAAGAGTTGGTTATGTCAACGATTAATTATATCGGCTCGATTGGTGGAAATATTTTACAGCCATCGCCCGAGCATTGTAAAGTAGTGCGTTTGCCCGTGCCCGTGTTGACAAATACCGAACTGGATATTCTTTGCAATTTGAAATATAAAGGGTTTACAACAAAGACCCTTCCCATGCTGTTTGATGTAGCGGAAGGAGCCGCCGGTATGGAAGCCGCCATCGAAAGTCTTTGTCAAAGCGCCGAAAAAGCGGTTGACGAAGGCTATAATTATGTGATACTGACCGACAAAGGAGTGACTGCCGACAAAGCGCCGATTCCTTCCTTGCTGGCATTATCGGCTGTACATCATTATTTGAATGACAAATGCAAACGTGCTCAGATCGCCTTAATTGTAGAGACGGCAGAAGCTTACGAAACCATGCACATCGCGCTTTTAATTGGGTTCGGAGCAAGTGGTGTCAATCCTTACATGGCGTTTGCCGTGCTCAATGATCTGGTATCACGCAAAGAGATTCAGCTCGATTTTGACACTGCCGAAAAACATTATCTAAAAGCCATCCACAAAGGATTGCTGAAGATTATGTCAAAAATGGGTATCTCAACCATCAAGAGCTATAATGGCGCCAAGATATTTGAAGCATTAGGATTATCGAATGCGTTCCTTGAAAAATATTTCAGCGGCATGCGTTCCAAAATTGAAGGAGCCGACCTGTCCGACATAACCGATGAGGTGATCAATGCCCATCGTAGAGGGTTTGAAATGGATCCGAACGACAAGATATTGGATAACTATGGTAATTACGCGTTTCGCGTCACAGGAGAAGTACACGCATGGAATCCGGAAACTATCTCCAAATTACAATTGGCCACCCGATTAGGAAGTTACAAGAAATTTAAGGAATATACCCGATTAGTGGATGAGAAAGAACACCCGATCTTTTTGCGCGATTTGATGATTTACAAACGGAATCCGATTGATATTTCGTTGGTAGAACCTGCCAGTGACATTACCAAACGTTTTGTTACCGGCGCCATGTCTTTCGGATCGATCAGCCGCGAAGCGCACGAAGCATTGGCGCTTGCCATGAATAAAATTGGAGGAAAGAGTAATACAGGCGAAGGTGGTGAAGATCCTGTACGCTTCACACCACGTCCTGACGGCACTTCTGCACGGAGCGCCATTAAACAGGTGGCCTCGGGTCGCTTTGGTGTCACGACACACTATTTGGTAAATGCCGATGAGATTCAGATAAAGATTGCACAAGGCGCTAAGCCCGGAGAAGGCGGTCAATTACCAGGATTCAAAGTGGATGAGATGATTGCCAAAACAAGGCATTCCATACCAGGCATCTCGCTTATTTCGCCTCCACCACACCATGATATTTATTCCATAGAGGATTTGGCACAACTTATTTTCGATTTGAAGAATGTCAACCCACGAGCACGTATCAGCGTGAAATTAGTGGCAGAATCAGGTGTAGGAACCATTGCAGCAGGCGTCGTGAAAGCCAAAGCCGATATGATTTTGATCAGCGGTTGCGAAGGAGGCACAGGTGCAAGCCCGATGAGTTCTATCCGACATGCAGGGTTACCGGCTGAGTTAGGTCTTGCTGAAACGCAACAAACTCTTGTGTTGAATAACTTGCGTGGAAACATCCGATTACAAAGCGATGGTCAAATAAAAACAGGACACGACATTGTGATGATGGCGTTGTTAGGCGCCGAAGAGTTCGGTTTTGCCACCAGTGCACTGATTGTTTTAGGTTGCGTACTGATGCGCAAATGTCATTTGAATACCTGTCCGATGGGTGTTGCTACGCAAGATGAAAAACTGCGTGAACATTTCGTAGGACGTTATGAATATTTGGTGAACTTCTTCAATTTCTTAGCCGAAGAAGTGCGTGAACATTTGGCAGAGATGGGCTTTACGAAATTGGACGATATTATTGGACGCGCTGATTTGATTGAAGCGAAATCATATCCTAAAAACACAAAGATCGGCAAAGTAGATTTGTCTCAAATCATTTACAGACCGGCAGAAGCAGACCGCTATGCAGTGAGGAAGACAGTGGATCAGAAGCACAAAATAGATGACGTGCTTGATTTACAACTAATCAAGGCAGTAAAACCCGCAATTGAGTCTTCAATACCGGTGCAGTTGCAATATCCAATTCATAATACCGATCGTGCTGTGGGCGCCATGTTGTCGGGAAAGATTGCCGAACACTTTGGTGAAGCCGGTTTACCGGACGGACTTATCAATATTCATTTCACCGGATCGGCAGGACAGAGCTTTGGTGCGTTTCTGGTGAATGGCGTGACATTCCGTCTCGAAGGAGATGCCAATGACTATTTGGGTAAAGGGTTGTCGGGGGGACGAGTAATTGTGGTGCCACCGGTTGGGACTACCTTTAAGTCGAACGAAAATATCATCACCGGCAACACGTTGCTTTACGGGGCGACCAGTGGCGAGGTTTATATCAGCGGCCAGGTGGGTGAACGGTTCTGCGTTCGTAATAGTGGCGCTGTAGCTGTAGTGGAAGGAGCCGGAGATCATTGTTGTGAATATATGACAGGAGGCCGCACCGTAGTGTTGGGTTCCGTGGGGCGTAATTTTGCAGCCGGAATGAGCGGGGGGATTGCCTATGTATGGAATCCTGATAACAACTTCGATTATTTCTGCAATATGGAAATGGTAGAATTATCGTTGGTAGAAGATGTGATCGACATTAAAGAGCTGACCGAATTGATCGAAAATCATGTACGCTACACCAATAGCGCCATTGGTAAAGAACTGTTGGCTGATTGGGAACATGCTGTTTCGCAATTCATTAAAGTGATGCCGATTGAATATAAAAAAGTGCTTCATGCTCAACGTCTTGCAGCTTTGGAAGCAAAGATTGCCAATGTTGAACGTGATTATTAATGATCTTCCTGATTGTCTTGTTCATTGAGACGAAAAGGGAATTTGAAACTTCAAAAATAAGAATATAAAAGATATGGGAAATCCAAAAGCATTTATGACCATCAAGCGCAAAGAGGCAGGTTATCGTCCTGTTGCTGAGCGTGTTTATGATTTCTCGGAAGTGGAGCAAACGCTTAACATCGAAGATCGTAAGCTGCAAGCATCGCGCTGTATGGATTGTGGCGTACCATTTTGTCATTGGGCATGTCCATTAGGGAATAAGATGCCCGAATGGCAAGATTTAGCTTACAAAGGAAAATGGTTTGAAGCCTATCAGGTGTTGTCGACAACCAATGACTTTCCAGAATTTACAGGAAGAATTTGTCCGGCGCCTTGCGAGAAATCATGTGTATTGAAATTGCATGAACAACCGGTTACGATACGCGAAAATGAAGCAGCTGTGGCCGAACGGGCTTTTTTAGAAGGCTCGATTACGCCCATAATTCCTTCGGTTCGTACCGGAAAAACAGTAGCAATTATCGGGTCAGGACCCGCGGGGTTGGCGTGTGCTAATCGTTTAAACCACAAAGGACATTCCGTGACCGTGTTTGAAAAAGATGAGGCTATAGGCGGCTTGTTACGCTTTGGTATTCCTGATTTTAAATTACATAAACAAGTCATTGATCGCCGCTTGGACTTGATGGAAGCAGAAGGAGTGACCTTCAAAACATCCATTCATGTGGGTGTCGATGTGGCTGCAAAAGAACTTCTCAACGAGTTTGATGCTGTCTGTGTCGCCATTGGATCAGGTGTTCCACGCGATTTAAAAGTACCTGGCAGAGAGCTACAAGGAATCCATTTCGCGTTGGAGTTTTTGCATCTTCAAAATCGTTTGAACGCCGGAGAAGAGTTCGACGAGTCGATGATGATTTCTGCAAAAGGGAAGCATGTGTTGGTTATTGGCGGTGGCGATACCGGCTCTGACTGCGTTGGAACCTCTATCCGTCAAAAAGCCTTGAGCGTCACTCAAATTGAGATATTACCCAAACCACCTGAGAATAAAAATCCGGATACTCCATGGCCCCTTTATCCGATGGTATTGAAAACCTCGTCATCGCACGAAGAGGGTTGCGAACGTCGTTGGAATTTGGATACTGTACGATTTATAGGTGAAAATGGTCATGTAGTTGGTGCAGAAATTGAAGAGGTTGAATGGATCAAAGATGCAGAAGGTCGCATGAATTTGAAACGCACGGGTAAAATCGAGACTGTCAAGGCTGATTTGGTTTTATTATCGATGGGCTTTGTAAATCCGGTTTACGACGGGCTTGTGCAAGAACTTGGTTTAGAAGTGACTCAGCGAAAAAACGTAGCAGTCGATAATACTCACCGAACCAATGTAGATAAGGTGTTTGCTGTTGGGGACGCTGCATTAGGAGCTTCGTTAGTGGTTAGAGCTATGGCTTCAGGGCGTGATGCCGCCATCGATATCGATCGTTTTTTGAAAGGATAATCTATGTTGGTGCAATGTAGCCAAGAATATTTTAGATACTTAGATTATAAATAATGGAAATCAATCATCCCAATCTTTTTTACCAGCAATTCAAACAGCGGTTAGCTGATGTACGGGCAGGGTTGCTGCGTCCGCTAACGTTGGCAGAAAAGATTTTATATGTGCATCTTTCCTCAAATGCGAAACCGCAGTTTCGTCGTGGCGTTGATTATGCAACGTTTTCGCCAGATCGCGTGGCTATGCAAGATGCAACGGCGCAAATGGCTTTGTTGCAATTTATGAATGCCGGCAAAAACCGTACCACTGTGCCTTCTTCGGTACATTGCGACCATTTGATCACGGCCAAGGCAGGCGCATCAGTCGATTTGCAACAAGCATTGAACACCAATGACGAGGTATATCATTTTCTGTTGCAGGTTTGTCAAAAGTATGGAATTGATTTTTGGCAACCCGGAGCAGGGATTATTCATCAGGTGGTATTGGAAAACTATGCCATGCCAGGTGCCATGATGGTTGGAACGGATTCTCATACTCCGAATGCAGGTGGGTTGGGAATGGTTGCCATTGGCGTGGGCGGTGCTGATGCCGTCGATGTGATGGTTGGTATGCCCTGGGAATTGAAAATGCCAAAAATTATCGGAGTGAAGCTCACCGGAAGACTAAACGGATGGGCATCTCCCAAAGATGTTATCCTGAAATTAGCCGGTATACTCACCGTGAAAGGAGGAACGAATGCCATTCTGGAATATTTTGGCGATGGTGTCGCTTCGCTTTCAACAACGGGAAGAGCAACGATCTGCAATATGGGTGCTGAAGTTGGTGCCACAACCTCTATCTTCCCGTTTGATGAAAAAACGGCAGCTTTTTTAGAGGTTACTGAACGACATGACATCGCTAAGGCTGCACAAACGGTTGCATCTGATTTAAAGGCTGACGAAGCGGTTATTCAATCGCCTGAACAATATTATGATCAAGTGATCGAGATTGACTTGGATCAATTAGAACCTTACATCAACGGGCCTTTCACGCCCGATGCAGCACATCCGATTTCCGAATTTGTACGCATTGTAAAAGAAAAAGGGTATCCTGAGCAAGTAGAAGTGGGATTAATCGGATCGTGCACAAACTCATCGTATGAAGATCTGTCCCGTGCGGCTTCTATCGCTCAACAAGCCATAAAAGAAAGAATTAAAACTACAGCTCAATTCATTGTTTCACCCGGTTCGGAGCAAGTACGTGCTACTGCTGAAAGAGATGGGTTATTGGCACCCTTCGAACAGTTTGGCGGCGTTATCATGGCAAATGCTTGTGGCCCATGTATCGGACAATGGAAACGACAAACGGATGAGCCTGAGAAAAAGAACGCTATCGTCTCTTCGTTCAATCGAAATTTCGCAAAACGTGCAGATGGAAATCCAAATACATTTCATTTTGTAACATCTCCGGTACTGGTGACAGCGTTAACGTTAGCAGGACGATTAACATTCAACCCATTGACAGATGCGTTGATTAATCAAAAAGGGGAGTTGGTTTTTTTGAATGAACCTATAGGAAGTGAACTTCCCGAAAACGGATTTGAACAAGTTGACAAAGGATGCGTTTTGCCTCCTGACAATGGCAATGATGTGCAAGTTCAGGTGCATCCTGAATCGCAACGACTTCAGTTGTTGACTCCATTCGAAGCATGGGATGGGAATGATTTGCTTGATTTGGCGCTACTTATTAAGACACAAGGGAAATGCACAACCGATCACATCTCGATGGCCGGCGAATGGTTACGATTTCGAGGTCATTTGGCCAACATTTCCAAGAACTTATTGATGGGAGCCGTTAACGCGTTCAACATGAAAACAAACCATGTTCTGAATCCCCTGACCGGAATGTATGAAAACGTATCGGTGGTAGCAGAAGCATTGAAAAGCAAAGGACAATCATCGATTGTGGTCGCCGAAGAAAATTACGGAGAAGGTTCATCGCGTGAACATGCAGCTATGGAACCCCGATTTTTGGGTGTAAAGGCTATTTTAGCCAAATCGTTTGCCCGAATTCACGAAACGAATTTGAAGAAACAAGGTATGTTGGCTATCACGTTTGCCAATGCTGCCGATTACGATAAAGTAAACGAAACAGACAGGATCGATATTATCGGGTTATCTGCTTTTTCACCCGAGCAAACTTTATATGTACGGTTGCAACACAAAGATGGAACTTCGGATAAGTTCCGTGTTATTCATACATACAATCAAGAACAGATCGATTGGTTCAAGGCCGGAAGCGCTTTGAACAAATTGAAGACGGAGACTACTTCAAAAGAATAGTTTGACTTTGCAGCCTTTTAAAAATGAATGATCGATGGAGATAACTTATACAAATCATCAATTAGTAGTGCCGGAGGTTCCTACCATCCCTTACATCGAGGGTGATGGCATTGGCCCTGAAATATGGGCAGCGGCTCAACGAGTGATGGATGCCGCTGTGCAAAAAGCGTATCAAGGAACTCGCCATATTGAATGGAAAGAAGTGTTAGCCGGTGAAAAGGCATACAACAAAGCCGGTTCCTGGTTACCCGATGAAACATTAGCAGCTTTCCAAACTTATCGCGTTGGCATAAAAGGGCCACTGACCACACCCATTGGAGGTGGTATTCGTTCGCTAAACGTAGCTTTGCGTCAAACGCTGGATCTTTTTGTTTGCCTGCGTCCCGTACGTTGGTTTTCGGGAGTGCCAGCTCCGGTCAAGCATCCAGAGAAGGTGAATATGGTGATTTTCAGAGAGAATACCGAAGATATTTATGCCGGAATCGAATTTGAATTGGGAAAAGCAGAAACCGATAAATTTCGCCATTTCCTTATTCAAGAAATGGGCATCACGAAAGTCCGCTTTCCTGAAAGTACTGCTTTCGGTGTGAAGCCCATTTCAAAAGAAGGTTCCGAACGTTTGGTTCGTGCTGCAATTCGCTACGCGATTTCCAATCATTTGCCTTCGGTGACATTGGTGCACAAAGGCAATATTATGAAATATACCGAAGGCGCCTTTAAAAATTGGGGTTATAAAGTAGCTGAAAATGAGTTTGGTGATGCTGTTTTTTGTTGGCCTACTTATTTAGAAATAAAGAAGAAAGACGGTAAAGCAGCAGCTGACGAGGCGTTAGCAATCGCTAAAAAGCAAGGAAAAGTGATTGTAAAAGATGTGATTACGGATGCCTTTTTGCAAGAATCGTTGCTTCATCCTGACGATCATTCTGTTATTGCCACAATGAATTTGAACGGAGATTATATTTCCGATCAATTGGCGGCTTGTGTAGGCGGCATTGGTATTGCTCCGGGCGCTAATATCAATTACGACACAGGACATGCCATTTTTGAAGCCACACACGGCACTGCCCCCGATATTGCCGGCACAGGAAAAGCAAATCCATCCTCCTTATTACTTTCAGGCGTACTGATGTTGGATTATCTTGGCTGGAGCACAGCCGGACAATTGATAGAGCAAGCTTTAGAAGCATTGATGGAAGAAGGGAAAATGACAGCAGATTTGTTTTCACAAACAGAACATGCTACTTTGCTCACAACATCAGCCTATGCCGACGAACTTATTAAAAAAATAGAGGCATCAAAATGAATAGAGGTTATTGAAATGATTGACATTTTGAGACATAAGATGTGAGATGATTTTTCTTAGCTAACCAATAAACCTAAATATCAGCAACATAGTATCAATGAAATTTCGGCGCACAACATGGCTCCGTACTTTATTTTACCATTTTAAAAGATTATGATAAGAGTTTGAACAAGCTAACACACAGGAAAATGGATACATGTGCGAGTTCCATTTTGCCTTAGTGTTAAACTAAAATATGCACACATGAATACAGATGAATTAATTAAGAAATTGACGGAATCGATTAAAGTAACCAGTCATATCGATACAGAGTTGTTTGCAAAATACAACGTGAAAAGAGGTTTGCGCAACGAAGACCATTCCGGTGTTTTGGTTGGGCTTACCACCATTGGTGATGTGGTCGGGTATGAACGGCAAGAAGGCGCTGCTTTGAAAGCCATTCCGGGCAAATTGATTTATCGTGGCATTGATGTGGAAGAGATTGCAGAATCGATCGACAAAGAGAAACGTTTCGGTTTTGAGGAAACTGTTTTTCTGTTGCTTGCCGGATATTTGCCTTCGTCCGAAGAGTTGGCTTCGTTCAATAAATTAATCGCAGAACAACGTTCCATCGAAGAGTTGTCGAAATTTAGCATCCTTCAATTGCAAGGGCATGACATTATGAATATTTTGGCTCGCTCGGTCATGATCATGTACACCTTTGACGAGAACGCTGATGATATTTCGCACGAGAACCTGATGAAGCAAGCTATTTCATTGATAGCCAAATTTCCCACCATCATTGCTTATGCCTATCATAGTATGAGGCATAACTATCAGGGACAAACATTAGCCATTCGTCACCCTAAGGATAATCTTTCCATTGCCGAGAATTTTCTACACATGCTAAAGGGACAAGATCGATATACGGAATTGGATGCCAGGGTTTTAGATATGGCATTGGTATTACATGCCGAGCATGGAGGCGGTAATAATTCAACTTTTGCCATTCGTGTTACAAGCTCATCAGGAACAGATACTTATTCTTCCGTGACGGCTGCTATCGGAGCATTAAAAGGCCCTTTGCACGGTGGCGCCAATTTACAGGTGATGGACATGTTCAACCACTTGAAGGGAGCTATTCAAGACTGGAAAGATGAGAAGGAGATTAAAACCTATTTATTGAAAATACTTAAAAAGGAAGTTTACAATCAAAAAGGATTGATTTACGGTATCGGTCATGCCGTGTACACGATCTCCGATCCTCGCGCTATCATTCTTCGCAATATGGCACGAGATTTAGCCCATGAAAAGGGACGTGACAATGAATTTGATTTCCTCGAATTATTGGAGAAACTTTCCATAGAAACCTTTATGGAATTCAAGGGACTGAATGTCAATAAGCAAGTATGTGCAAATGTCGATTTCTATTCCGGCTTTGTTTATGAAATGATCGGGCTTCCTCGTGAAGTGTTTACACCAATTTTTGCCATGGCACGCATTGCCGGCTGGATGGCACATCGCATTGAGGAACTGAATTTTGAAAGCAAACGCATTATTCGTCCGGCATATAAAAATGTAAGTGACCGAAAAAAGTATCTTCCTCTTGAAGAGCGTTAACGCTGATTTTTCAAAAGAGACTGGTTGAGAGGATGCTTTCAACCAGTTTTTTTTTGAGAAGAAATTTGATGCAAGTCGATTTTTTGCCAAAAAGAGGTAACTTTGCACCGCAGTTATTTTTATTCAATAAATTGCTATAGTTCTGCATAAAAGCAATTTACACCATATAATCGGGTATTTTTATTATGACAAAGTCAAACAAAATAATCGAATTAGAGCAAGTGGTCATTCGTTTCTCCGGCGATTCGGGCGATGGAATGCAATTAACCGGCACCTTATTCTCGAATCTTTCGGCTATACTGGGGAATGAAATATCTACCTTTCCGGATTATCCTGCCGAAATTCGTGCTCCTCACGGAACATTAGATGGCGTTTCAGGTTTTCAAGTACATTTGGGGGCACAAAAAATAATGACACCTGGCGACAAGGCGGATGTGCTTGTTGTCATGAATCCTGCCGCTCTCAAGGTAAATGTACACGAGATAAAGCCTGGCGGTGTGATTATTTATGATGAAGATACATTTAACACTACCGGATTTCAAAAAGCAGGATTTGAGACTGAGAATCCTTTTGTAGAACTTGGACTCAAAGATGTTCAACTTCTTAGCGTTCCTTTGACGGAAATGACTAAACTGAGTCTGGAAGGCAGCACGTTTGACAGCAAAGCAGCAGGCCGTTCAAAAAACATGTTTGCATTAGGATTGGTATGCTGGCTGTTTAATCGTCCCATTGATAAAGCGCAGGAATTTCTAATGAAGAAATTTTCCAAAAAGCCGGAAGTCCTGCGTGCTAATATTAAAGTATTGGTTGATGGTTATCATTATGGGAACAACATTCATTTGGCCGTCTCAACCTATCGGATAGGAAAATCAAATATTGAGAAAGGACGTTATACGAGCATAAATGGGAATAAAGCAGTTGCTTACGGTCTCATTGCGGCTGCTCAAAAAGCAGGATTACAACTTTTTCTGGGGAGTTATCCCATTACACCTGCGTCGGATATTATGCACGAATTAGCCGCCCGCAAAGATCTTGGTGTTCGGGTGATTCAGTCGGAAGATGAAATTGCAGGCATTTCGACCGCTATTGGAGCAAGCTTTGCTGGTAATTTAGCTGTCACCTCGACTTCAGGGCCAGGATTGGCATTAAAAAGCGAAGCTATCGGTTTGGCTGTCATGGCAGAATTGCCTTTGGTGATTGTTGATGTGCAAAGAGGAGGCCCTTCTACCGGATTACCTACCAAGACAGAACAAGCTGATTTGCTCCAAGCACTCTACGGCAGAAACGGAGAGAGTCCATTAGTTGTTATGGCAGCAAGCACTCCTGATAATTGCTTCGATTATGCGTATATGGCTGCAAAAATAGCCATTGAACATGTGACGCCGGTGATTCTTTTAACCGATGGCTTTATTGCTAATGGAACAGCCCTTTGGAAATTACCTTCGTTGAATGATTTCCCTTCTATCGAACCCCCTCGTGCTATTGTTGATGCCTCTGAATGGAAACCCTACTTGCGCGATCCGGAGAAACTCAATCGCTATTGGATGATGCCAGGAACAGAAGGGTTTATGCATCGCATCGGAGGATTAGAAAAACATTGCATTACGGGTGAAATTTCAACCGATCCCGTGAACCATCAAAAAATGGTTGATGTGCGTCGTATGAAAGTGGAAAAAGTGGCTGATTTCATTCCTCCTCTAACCATTTATGGGGACGAAGAATCTGACACACTTTTAGTTGGATGGGGAAGCACGTACGGACATTTACGTTCCGCTGTGGATGAGTTAAGAGAGTCTGGTAAAAAAATAGCGTTGGCACATTTCAATTACATCCTGCCACTACCCAGAAACACACATGAGGTGTTATCGCATTACTCGAAAATTATCGTATGTGAACTGAATGGAGGACAATTTGCATCTTATTTACGCTCTCAAATACAGGGAGTTACTTTTCAACAGTATAATAAAGTGCAAGGGCAACCGTTCGAAGTAGAAGAATTGGTGGTCTATGTTTCTACGATTCTCTAGATCAAAAGTTAGAGAAGAATCCTTTTCGAGTTGTTGCAGTCATTGGATAGATGAAGTTTAATTTTATTACTTGTCATTATGTCAGTTATATCATATACTCCGCAAGATTTCAAAAGTGATCAATATGTTCGCTGGTGCCCAGGATGTGGTAATTTTGCCATCTTAAATGCCATTTACAAAGCACTGGTTGAAGTGGGTGTCAGTCCGGCGCAAACTGCCGTTATTTCAGGTATAGGATGCTCATCCCGATTGTCATACTACATGAACACATACGGGTTTCATACCATTCATGGCCGTGCAACAGCCATTGCAACAGGAGTTAAAGTGGCTAACCCCGCTCTCTCTGTTTGGCAATTCACCGGAGATGGCGATTGTTTAGCCATAGGCGGAAACCATTTTATTCATGCGTTGCGGCGAAACATTGATATCAACATTGTGCTGCACAATAACGAAATTTACGGCCTGACAAAAGGACAATTTTCACCAACATCACCTAAAGGGTTGATTACAAAATCATCTCCTTTTGGAACGATTGAGCGTCCATTCAAACCGGCTGAACTGATTTTTGGCGCAGGCGGTACTTTTTTTGCGCGTACGGTTGACGTTGATATTCCCACATCGGTGGAGGCAATGGTAGCGGCAGCCAAACATCGCGGAACTTCTGTGGTGGAGGTGTTGCAAAATTGTGTTATTTTCAATGACGGAGCCTATAAAACCATTAGCACAAAAGAGTTGCGAGTTGAAAATACTATTTTATTAAAACAAGGAGAACCCATGTTATTTGGGAAAAATCAAGAAAAAGGATTGGTCTTGGATGGGTTTAATTTGAAAGCAGTTATGGTCGGTCAAAATGGAATTACTGAAAATGATGTGCTGATTCATGATGCCACAACTCCAGATTTCTTTCTTCATCAACGACTTGCAGCAATGTCAGGTCCCGATCTACCTATTGCGATGGGTGTCATCCGCAATGTCTCTGAACCAACGTATGACGAAGAGTTGGTTAATCAGATTCATGAAGTGCAATCACATTCTTCCGTAAAAACGTTTGAAGATTTATTGAACAGCATTGAATCATGGGAGATTTAATAAACGTTCTTTTAATGATCATCTAATCAATTTAATTATGCAACAGCCTGTAGTTAGAACCCAGTTTGACTTTCCCAATTTGACTCATCTGTATCATGGGAAAGTGCGCGATGTGTACACCATCAATCAAGATCTTTTAATCATGGTAGTGACGGATCGTATTTCGGCTTTTGATGTTATTTTACCCAAAGGAATTCCATATAAAGGACAAATATTAAATCAAATAGCAGCAAGTTTTTTAGATGCCTCATCGGATATTTGCCCAAATTGGAAAGTTGCAACGCCTGATCCGATGGTTACTGTCGGCTTGAGGTGTGATGCTTTTCCTGTCGAGATGATTGTCAGAGGGTATCTTTGTGGAAGCGCATGGAGGACATATAAAAACGGGGCACGCGAAATTTGTGGTGTAACCCTGCCTGAAGGATTGCGTGAAAATGAACGGTTAGTTACTCCGATCATCACACCAACAACGAAAGCTGAACAAGGCAGCCATGATGAAGATATTTCGAAAGAAGATATTCTGAGATCAGGATTGGTTGCCCCGGATGAGTATGCTTTACTAGAACATTATGCGTTGGCACTTTTTGCTCGCGGAAGTGAGATGGCAGCCCAACGTGGTTTGATTTTGGTAGATACGAAGTATGAATTCGGGAAACATGACAACAAGATTTACTTGATCGATGAGATTCACACGCCTGATTCGTCGCGTTATTTTTATGCTGATGGTTATCAAGAACGCTTTGAACAAGGCGTGGCTCAAAAACAACTATCAAAGGAGTTTGTGCGTGAGTGGCTGATGGAAAACGGATTTCATGGCAAAACAGGAGAAACCGTTCCAGAAATGACAGACACTGTGGTGCAACAGATAAGCGACCGTTATATTGAGCTTTATGAGCACTTGATTGGAGAATCCTTTGTCAAAGAAGAATCGGATGTTGTGCTCCAGCGCATTGAAGAAAATATCAAACATTTTCTGGGGTATCAACAAAATTGAAGCGGCTTAATCGTAGCCTTGAAACGTTTGTTCCTGAAACAGGTGATAGCTTATTTTGATTAAGCTGATAATGAAGAAATCGTTATATTTGGAGGCTTTGGGGTGAAACCCATCTAGATAATCAGTTGAGGTCGAATGAAATGTAAATTCTAAGCGACCATCTAACGCTGGTGTAATTGGGAATTTCAACCCTAAGCCACCAATACCTGAAAATCCAAATCCTTGATGTCGAAGTTGATCAGTGGCATTTGGCCGTCCTGAATTTTGTGCAAAGCTCCAAGAGGGAACATAAGCTCCTACCACACCAACTCCAACGATAAGATAGGGATCAAGAAGCATACGTTCACGTGCAAAGAAAGAAATCGGTTCAAATTGCATTTTTGCTGATAATTCTCCTATGTGCGACTCGAATGAATACCCTCGATAAGATAAATGTGATTGTGATTCATTCCCCTTGAAATGGGAATACAGTAATGCAATGTCAATCGCAAGGCCAGGCTGGAAATATTTAGCGTAATCAACATTGATGGCTAACCCTATGTTTACCGGGGCAAAATCGGACAATGAATGGTTTGTGGTTGAAATATTTTGTGCTGCTGCATCTCCATAAAGGTATCCAGGGCCAATGCCTATCGATAAATCTTCTCCTTTTTGACTGCTTGAAAGAAAATTTTGAGAGTTTGCAACGCCAGGATGTAAAGTTAGGATAAGAATAACCAAATAGTAAATCTGTTTCATGTGCATGATATATGCGCGTTGTTGGTCTGTTTAGGTATTGATAATAAACTTATAAGATAACTTTCGCTTTCGTTTAATTAGTATCTAAAAAGGGAGGGATTCAGCCATTGATACACTTTATAACCTCTTCGTTAGTCCTTTTTGATTTACTATTAAACTGTCAAGGGTTTTTCGATATTAATCTGGCAAAATTAATAATAGCTACTCAATTAGGCAAATAGCTTATGCTTTTTTAATTTATGTTGTTTACACTGATTTGTTAATACTCGCAGGGACCGTCCTCACAAATTAAAACGGCAAAGCATAATCCTCTAAATAAACCTATGGTTCTTTCACAATGACAGGTGATTTATAGACAAATGGCTTGTGCATTGTAAATTTCAATACAGGGAACAACAGAATGATTGATTGTCTATTGGAAAGAGCATGCATAAGTTAAGAACTAACAAGAGATGGATGCCTATTGCTAATCTTCACGAATTAATCAAAGAAAAATGTTCCTTACGCTCTTGATTAATTAAATGCTGCTTTATGATAAAAACAGGCGGGTCAATCTTCTTCCGGAAGCTGAATGGGTATTTGGCGAAGGATACGTTGGTCGAGCGCAGTAAGTGTCTCGGTCGCAACAATACCATTGATTTCTTGAATTTTGCCGTTTAGAAGTTGCAATAAGTGTTCCGTACTTTTAGCATACATTTTAATCAACACCGAGTATGGCCCAAGCGTGTAAGTACATTCTACAATCTCGGGAATTTTTTCTAATTCAGGTACCACCTCCTTGTACATGGATCCTTTTTCCAACGTAATACCAATGTAGGTACAAAGTTGGTACCCCAAAGCGCGGGGATCCACGTAATAGCCCGAGCCGGTGATGATCTTCATTTCTATCAGACGTTGAACACGCTGATGAATAGCTGCTCTCGAAACACCGCACTCTTCAGCTACATCCTTAAATGGTGTGCGGGCATTTTGGGTTATGATTCCCAATATTTTACGATCAAGTTCATCTATTTTTTCCATATCTATTTCAAAAAAGTGTACAAAGGTACATAAAAAGGAAGAATATTTTTCACAAAGTAAGGAAATATTTTTGCGAAGATCTATTTTGAGCCGTTTTAGTGCAAAAAATAATTCTTTCTGATTTTGTTTTGGTGTTTTGACTTGTGATGATGTATCTTTGCCTTTGTGAGATAAGACCATAATAATAAATACATGTTGCAGTGTTGTAAGGGAACCAAGCATTTAAGTTCAATGCAATTTATTGTTAAATATAAACAATTATATATATGAAATTTATAGGAGCACATGTCAGTGCATCAGGCGGCGTGGAAAACGCACCTGTCAACGCTGCATCAATCGGAGCAAATGCTTTCGCATTGTTTACGAAGAATCAACGTCAATGGGTAGCCAATCCGTTGACTGATCAAAGCATTCGTCAGTTCACGGAAAATTGTAATCAACATCATTTTGCCAAAGATAAAATCCTGCCTCACGACAGCTATTTGATTAACCTTGGCCATCCTGAACATGAAGCATTGCTTAAATCGCGTGCTGCTTTTCTCGACGAAATGCAGCGATGTGAATTGTTAGGACTGAAATTGCTGAATTTTCACCCAGGTTCGCATTTGAATCAGATTCCTATGGAGAACTGCTTGACTTTGGTCGCTGAATCCATTAACGAGGTACTGTCAAAAACTTCTGGAGTAGTAGCTGTGATTGAAAATACGGCCGGTCAAGGAAGTAATGTCGGGTTCGATTTTCAACATCTTGCAGATATCATTGCACAAGTAGATGACAAGTCACGGGTGGGTGTTTGTGTGGATACCTGCCACGCTTTCACAGCCGGATATGATCTTCGTTCTGAACATGGTTATCATGAAACCTGGGATACCTTTGAACGTATTGTGGGATTCTCTTATCTGAAAGCTATTCATTTAAATGATTCAAAAAAGGAATTGAGCACGCATGTCGACCGTCATGCAAACATTGGTGATGGATTTCTTGGGCTTGATTTTTTCCGTCGATTCATGGCTGATTATCGTTTCGATGAAATACCCATTATTTTGGAAACTCCCGATGAAACCCGCTGGGCTGACGAGATAGCTTTGCTCAAATCATTTGTCGTGGCTTGAAATAGAGAAAAAAATATGCAAAAAAAAGTTGTAGAGGCTAATTGTATGTATATTTCATGCTAACTTTGACCTCGAAAAATTTCGTTTCATGCAATTTTTTCTTTGTGATATAATTCATTCTATTTCAAAACACTAAACAAATTTACGTTCATGTCGATCAAAACCTATCATGCTGTCACGCCGGAAGAAGCCGTCAAAGTTATCAAATCGGGAGATCATGTTCATTTAAGCAGTGTTGCCAGTGTACCCCAATGTTTGGTACGCGCAATGTGCGCGCGTGGGGATGCTGGTGAGTTGAGAGATGTTCATATCCATCACTTGCACACTGAAGGGCCCGCACCTTACACAGACGCAAAATATGAAGGCATTTTTCAACATGATGCTTTTTTTGTTGGAAGTAATGTACGTGCTTCGGTTCAAGCCGGATTGTCTGATTATATTCCTGTATTTCTAAGTGAAACACAACGTTTATATCGCGATGGCTATCTTCATTGCAACGTGGCTATGATTCAGGTGTGTCCTCCTGACGAACATGGGTTTGTTTCGCTTGGCACATCCGTTGACGCCACATTAGCAGCAGTCGAAACAGCTGATCATGTCATTGCCGTAGTGAACAAAAATGTGCCGCGTGCATTTGGTCAAGCCATGATCCCATTGAACTTAATCGATATTTTCGTGGAAGATAACACACCACTTGAGAAAAGCCATTTTAGTGCCCCAAGTGAAATAGAGACAGCTATCGGTATGCATTGTGCTGAACTCATTGAGGACGGTGCTTGTTTGCAAATGGGTATCGGAGCTATCCCGAATGCTGTACTTGCACAATTGGGCAATCATAAAGACTTGGGTATTCACACCGAAATGTTTGCCGACGGAGTACTTCCTTTAGTGGAACGTGGCGTAATTAATGGCGCTAATAAAGGCATTGACAAAGGGAAAATGGTTTCAACATTTTTAATGGGTTCACAAGCGGTTTACGATTTTATACATAACAATCCGCAAGTGCTCATGATGGATGTGGGCTACACCAACGACCCTTTTGTTATTGCACAAAATCCTAAAACAACAGCGATTAATTCAGCTTTACAAGTTGATTTGACAGGTCAGGTATGTGCTGATTCGTTAGGGACAAAATTCTTCTCGGGAGTTGGCGGGCAAATTGACTTTGTGTATGGCGCATCGCGCTCAAAAGGAGGTAAAGCCATCATTGCTATGCCTTCCGTGACCAATAAAGGTGTAAGTAAAATCGCTCCGGTATTAAGCCCTGGGGCAGGCGTTGTCACTACCCGCAACCATATACATTGGTTTGTTACAGAGTATGGAGCTGTCAACTTGTATGGCAGAACGTTGCAAGAACGTGCAAAATTGATGATCACTGTGGCACATCCTGATCACCGTGAAGAGTTGGAAAAAGCAGCTTTTGAACGTTTTGGTTCACATTTTCGTTTTGTGACAAAATAAATTCTGTCTTTCCCCTATGTTAAGCAAGAGCTGTTTTCTGTTTTTTATGCAGAGCAGCTCTTGCTTCTTCTTTAGTTGGATACACCAATTTTCTGTTGTTCCCGAATCATTTTGCTAAAAAATGGAGGTAAAACATTGTCCATTGACAATTTCATGCTATCTTTGACAACGTTTTTATATCAAGATGACAAATCGACATCAACTTCTGGTAGATAGCTTTGAAAAAAAGCTTCGAAAGCTGTTGCAACTCTATGCACAAGAAAAAGATACGAATCGTAAGCTGGAGGTAGAATTGCAACAGAAAAGGGAAGAAGTGATGCAGGCACACAAAACTATTTTGGAACTTCGTTCTGATTATGAAGATCTTAAAATGGCGCAGATACTTTCGGGGAACACGGCAGATCGAGAAGCCGCTCATCGTCGAATTTCACACTTGGTGCGGGAAATAGATAAATGTATTGATTTGCTGAATCAATAAAGCAAATGGAAGAGGCAACATTTCAAATAACCATTCAGGTTGCGGGGCATCGCTTTCCATTAAACATACGGAGGGATGAGGAGATTTTATATCGCGATGCAGCAAAAGCATTGAAAGAACAAATCGACTCTTATCAGAAGCGGCACTCCAATTTGCCTTATGAGACCGTTTTAGTGATGGCAGCTTACCATTTTGCAGTGACATGCGAACGTGACAAATATCGAGAAGATATAGATCCCATTGTGAAAACATTGGAACTTTTAGACAAAGAATTGGATCGTTCTTTAGTTGAATAATCTCACCTTTGCGTTTCCAGACGAGTGTTTTTTTCTGCATTGTCTTTTGTCATACCTGACATTGGATAGATGCTTTTTTTATATAATTAAATATAGTCCAACCGTATGAGTACAATATTAGTAATTATCCTAAGTGCAATTGGTGCTGCTGCCATTACGTGGTTTGTGGTGCACAATGTGCTGAATGGAAGAACAAAAAGAATGTTGCAGGAAGCTGCAGCAGAAGCTGAAGTGATGAAAAAAAACAAATTGCTCGAGGCTAAAGAGCAGTTTGTCAATCTTCGCGCTGAATATGAGAAAGAAGTTGCTGCCCGCAATGCAAAATTGCAACAAGCTGAGTCGCGCCTTCAACAGCGAGAATTAACTATCAATCAAAAACAAAGTGAATGGCAGCGTAAAAACACGGAGTTGGATGCTATCAAAGAAAATTTAGATAGTCAGGTTGAATTAGTTGAGCATAAGAAAAAGGAATTGGAGACATTGCATCGTAAAGAATTGCAACAGCTTGAAGCCATTTCGGCACTATCGGCAGAGCAAGCGAAAGAAAAACTGATTGAATCGTTGAAAGATGAAGCCA
The DNA here is from genome assembly GCA_027450045.1 of Paludibacter sp. Classification (GTDB taxonomy): domain Bacteria; phylum Bacteroidota; class Bacteroidia; order Bacteroidales; family Paludibacteraceae; genus Microbacter. Next base: position 55,835 of record DAIDKM010000010.1, read on the forward strand.
AAACGGATGCCATGTCGTTTGTGAATGAGATCATGGAAGAGGCAAAAATGAATGCCAATAAAGAAGCAAAACGTATTATTATCCAAACCATTCAACGAGTTGCCACTGAAACAGCTATCGAGAATGCCGT